>JBDHHL010000542.1:0-3013 GCA_039589375.1 Gemmatimonadota bacterium
CCGTCATCACGTCTGCCGAGCCGGGGTGATCACCAGGGATGGAATCCAGTTCTTTCCGAAGCTGCTCGATCCGCTCATGCTGGTCGGCGTAGTTCCGCAGGCACTTGATCAGAGCCTCTTCCGACGGCCGATCCGCGTGCAGATCATGCACGATGTCGCCCGGGCTCTCCGGCGGCGCCTCAAACTCCTTGGAATCCAGCGGGTGACCTGCCCCCGTCAATGGTACCATCGTCTACGTTAATCCAACACCCTCCGAAGGCAAGATCGGCGGCGGGCGGAGCGAAGCCCTGCGCAGCGTAGCGCAGCCCGCCGCCAGAGCCTCGAACGCAATGGCCTCCGGCGCGGGCGGCCGGTAGCCCAACGCGCTGTGGGGGCGAACTCGGTTATAGTGCGCACGCCACCGTTCGATCAGCACTTTGGCCTCCAACAGCGTGTAGAAGATCTCGCGATCCAGAAGCTCATCTCGCAGCTTGCCGTTAAATGACTCCACGTAGCCGTTCTCCCAGGGGCTGCCCGGCTCGATGAACAACGTCCGGACACCTACCTTGGCCAACCACGAGCGAACCGCCGCGCAGGGTTGAGTGGCGCGGGGGGATCGCACCCCCGCGCTCTCCCAGAACCGGACGTGAGCCTCTCGACTCATCCGGCTCCCGCCATCCCGTCGCCTTACGGCACAATTCCGAGCTGCCAGTGCGCGAACAATGTAGGTTGTTCCCGTGCGAGACGGCGCAACCAGTGCGTCGCCTGCCGCTGGTGTCGTCGGAATCGCTTGTATTTCTGCTGTGCCCATCGGACGAGCCGCCGGTTCAGCGGTCGGAACGTCTTTGAGAGCGCCGAGGGATGATAGCGACCATAGTAGGTGACCCAGCCTCGGATCTGCGGATTGAACAGCCGCGCCAGGTCGGATAACTTCCGATCGCTCATGCGATGGATGCCCCACGTGCGCACGTCCGACACGATGGCTTTGGCAGCCTCCGTGCTGATCGCAGGGCTGAAGCTGGTAAACAGCTCGCTCCTGCGGTTCCTTGCCGCACGCGGGCGAAAACCATAGCCGAGGAAGTCAAACTGATAGGTGTCGTGGACCTGTCGTCGGTTGCTGTCCCGGCAGTAGACGATCCGCGTCTTGTCCGGGTGCGCCTCCAACTTGCATTTCCGTAGCCGCTCTTCCACCGCACGTTTGACTTTGAGCGCCTCTGCACGGCTGCGACAGTGGATCACGATATCATCCGCGTACCGCTCGAACAGGCAGCCCGGATGCTCCCGAACCATCCATGCATCAAACACGTGATGCAGGAAGATGTTCGCCAGAAGCGGAGATATAACGCCACCCTGCGGCGTGCCGCGATCTCGCGGCAGCCGCCTTCCATCGTCAGTCTCGACGGGTGCTTTCAGCCAGCGCTCGATGTAGAGAAGAACCCACGGGCAATCCGTGTGTTTGCGGACCGCGTGCATCATCAGCGAGTGATCGATACTGTCGAAGAACCCCCTGATGTCCAAGTCAACGACCCAGTCGAAGCGCCAGCAACGCTGCCGGCAAGCGCCAACGGCGTCCAGCGCCGACTTCCTGGGCCTGTACCCATAGCTGTCCGAGTGGAACAGCGGCTCCACCGTCGGCTCCAGGTACATCTGCACCACCGTTTGCGCCACTCGGTCTCCCACCGTGGGAACGCCGAGTGGTCGCTCCCGGCCGTCTTTCTTCGGGATCATCACCCGTCGAACTGGCGGCGGGAAGTATGCCCCTGACGACATCCGATTCCAGATCCGATAGAGGTTGTTCTTCAACCGCTTCTCGAATCCGGCGATCGTCATGTCGTCGACGCCGGCGGCGCCTCGGTTATCTCGGACTCGCGTCCAAGCCGAGAAGACCGCCCACTTCGAAATGCAAAACGGTTTGCTATCAGACATGGGTTCCTCCCGCTCAGCCGGTTGACCTGTTGCCTGATAGCTGAATGACACGACCCCTTGGCTCCAGACGCATTACACGCCCTTCCACGCTACTACGGGTCGTTCCGCCCCTGTGCCCCGCATCGGTACTCAGGTCCTCACGGGGTGTCCGCTTGGACGTCTCCCTTCGCATCGGGGCGACAGGTTCCGAGGTTCCATGCTTGAGCCCGAACAGGACTGACGCCGCCTCTATGCCGGATGTCACGTCGGCCGCAAACAGGCAGCGCCGACGCTGATCCCAGGGCAAGTTCAACTCCCCGGTTTTGACATCATCGATGGTCTCACGACACTTCATCAACGGTTCACTTGCGTTCGTCTTTCCGGTTCCCACCTGACGCTTCCCACGACGACTCTTGATCGCCGCAGTTCAGGCTGGTTTGCAGCCAGGTCCTGTTACCCGGCTGCGAGAGGCCTACTCTCATCTCAAGCACAGCTTCTCCTCGCACACTGAACTCCGATCCGTTGTCCGAACGGAGGTATTCCGGAACACTGCGTGTCGCGAACAGCCAAGCCAGACGCTCGAGCACGTCCTCCGACGACAGCCGCCGGGCTACGTCAATCGACAGGCACTCGCGGGTGTACTCGTCCACCAGCGTGAGCATTCGAAGAGGCCGGCCGTCGTGCGTACGGGCGTGAACAAAATCGTACGCCCACACATGGTCCTTGTACTGAGGCCGAAGCCGGATGCACGATCCGTCGTTGAGCCATAGACGCCCACGCTTGGGCTGTTTGGAGGGCACTCTCAGACCCTCCCGGCGCCACAGACGCTCGATCCGCTTGTGATTCACTTTCCAGCCATCGTGTCGCAACAACGCCGTAATCCTCCGGTAACCGTAGCGCCCGTATTCGCTGGCCAGCTCGATCATCTGAGCCACCAACCGAGGTTCATCCTCCGGCACATACGCCTGACGCCGCTGCGTCGATCGCGGCTGACCCAATACTCGACATGCCCGCCTCTCGGAGACGCCCAGCTTCTCGCGAACATCGTCCACGACCCGGCGTCTGCGGGGCGGGCTCAGAAGTTTGGGTAGGCCGCCTCTTTCAGGATCGCGTTGTCCAGCGTCAGATC
>JBDHHL010000543.1:0-3011 GCA_039589375.1 Gemmatimonadota bacterium
ACCGTCACGGTCCAGCATGTCGTTGACGCCGCTCTCCACGTCCACGATCAGCGGGACCTGGACCATCATCAGGTTCAGCTCTTTGCAGAGGTTCTCCTCGATGTAGTTCTTCACACCAAAGAGAGCCCGCATCGTGTCCTTTCGGTCTAGCGCCGACTCGTAGTCGGTTGGCAGGATCTTCTCCAGTTCCTCGTAGCTGCCGATTCCCGGCCCGGCCAGATCCGCTTGCTTATCCATCTCTGACATATCATTGCCTCCCGATTCACCCATGGGTCGGCTCGAGCCCAGATACCGATCACTCGAGCCTGTCGAATTCCGTTGCGTTGCGAGCCCCAAGATACCTTTCCCCCCAGCGACAAGAAAGCCACATTCTGTGCTGTCTTGGCACAGGCGATATGCCGAGTGTCAGCCGAGGGCTGAGAAACGGTCTGTTGTGTTGCAAATCGTATGCCCGTCGTTCTCGACGATAGCAGAAGGGTTTGAGCGATGACTGGACAGGTGGGGATGGGGTCACCGGCCCCCGTAGGGGCGAGCCTCGAGATGGAGTTGGGCAAGCCGCGCGAGGATTGGTCGATCGATGACCTGATCGATCTGGCCAGTAGCCGGCGGATCCTCGTGGTCAGCCTGATGCACGTGGGCGGGGATGGCTGGCTCAAGACCCTCGACTTCGTCCCGCGTAGTGTGACACACCTCGCCGACATCGTGCAGGGGGGCGAACGGGCCGACGGATCCAGCCTTTTCCCCGGAACCGGGATCCCGACCGGCGCCTCGGATATCGTTCTGCGGCCCCGGGTCGAGACCGCTTTCATCGACCCTTTCGCCTCGCTGCCTACCCTGGTTCTCATGTGCGGCCACGCCGGGCGCGACGGGACGCCGCTTCCGCAGTCGCCGGACACCATCCTCCGGCGCGCTTGCGATCTGCTGCGAAAGGAGACGGGCATCGAACTGTGGGCGTTGGGGGAGGTCGAGTACTACCTCGGTAAGCGCTGGGACGAGACCGACATCTACGGTGCCGACGACCGAGGCTACCACGCGACATCGCCGTTCGTGTTCGGCGAGGGGCTCAGGCGCCAGGCCCTGGGCCTGCTTGCCGACATCGGCGTGCCCGTCAAGTACGGCCACAGCGAGGTGGGCTACATCGAGGCGAAAGAGACGCAGGGCGTCATCTGGGAGCAGCACGAGATCGAGTTATCGCTGGCGCCCTTGCCGGAAGCCGCCGAGGACATCCTTCTCACGCAGTGGGTGTTGCGCAACCTTGCGCACAGGCAGGGCATGCGCTGCAGCACCGACCCGATGATGCTCGAGGGGCACGCGGGCAGCGGCCTTCACTTCCACTTCGCGCCGATGAGAGACGGGGCCCAGCACCCGATCCGAGAGACTGACGGTGCTCTGTCCAATCCAACGCGCTGGCTAATCGGCGGCCTCGTCCAGATGGGCGCCGCGCTCATGGCGTTCGGCAACAGGGAGGAGGGCTCGTTCATCAGGCTCGTTCAGGCGAAGGAGGCACCCAGCACCATCGTCTGGGGTGAGTACGATCGCAACGCGCTGGTCCGGCTCCCGGTCGTCCCGACCGGCGAGGGCGGGCGCGAGATAACCTGGCCGACGGTGGAGTTCAGGTTGCCCGACGGGTCGGCCTTGCCGCACATGTTGATGGCGGGAGCGGCCCTGGCGATGATCCACGGTCGCGAGATGAAGGATCTGGGCGGGTTGCTGCAGCGGACATCGTCCCAGGCGGCCGAGGAGGGCAGTGCCGCGCCCGTCCCGCGCAGCTTCGCACAGGTCGCCGAGGAGTTGGCCTTGCACCGGGGGGCGCTAGAGCGGGGTGGGGTGTTCCCGGCCGGTCTGATCGATCGGGTCCTCGCCCGACTGAGAGGGCAAGAGCCAGTCTCCTGGCAGTTCTCTTTGCTCTGACCGAGTCGTAGCTCGAGATTCCACAGGCCTGCTTATGATTTCGAGGATTTGGCAGGATTTTCGAAGAGGCTTTGCCCAGTTCGTCGCGTACGACCTCTTCTTCAAGGTTCTCGCTGCCGGCGTTCTGGCGCCGCTGTCGAGTTGGATCGTCTCGAGCCTGATTTCGACGTCGGGCCACCTGTCTCTCAGCAACGACCAAATTCTATCCTTCGCGCTCTCTCCGGTGGGTTTGGCGACGATTCTGCTTGCGGCCGCCTTCGCGCTCGCGGTCGGGTTCGCGGAACTGGCCGGGCTGATCGTCATAGCTCACCGGGCACGGCAAGAGCAGCGCGTATCGGCGCTCGAGGCTCTCTGGGTGACGTTGAAGAGGTTGCCTTCGCTCGTGACTCTCGGCGCGTTGCAGGTGGCGTTGTATGGTCTCGCCTTGATCCCCTTTGCCGCGGTAGCCGGCCTCACGTACCTGCTGTTGCCGAAGCGCTACGACGTCAACTTCGTGCTTGCTGAGAAGACCGCGGAGTTCTGGGTCGTGGCGATCGTTGGGACGGTTCTGCTGGCCGGCGCGGCTCTGGTCTTCGTCAGACTGTATCTTCGCTGGATCTTCTCGGTCCCGGCCGTGGTGTTCCAGGGGGCGGGCCCGGTAACCGCGCTGCGCAGCAGCCGGCGGTTGATGGAAGGACAATGGGCCCGAGTCGGAGGCGTGTTGCTGGTCTGGGGGCTCGTCATGGCTGCAGCTCCAATCGTAGTCACAGCCTCCTTCGACCAACTCGGCGAGTTCATCTTCGGGCGTCTCGGCCACAATCTGGGCGTGATCATCGCCGCGGCCGCGACCATCATGGCCCTGTACGCCCTGTGCGTGGCCGTGGTCACGTTCGTGGGTTTGACCGTTAACGGCCTGCTGATCAACCATCTCTATCACAAGCTCCGAGGCGAAGGCGAGGTCGTGGAGTTGCGGCCCGGTGGTGACGCGGAGAAGGCGCTTGCGGGCGGCCGAGCGCGAAAGGCACGCCGCGCGATGGTGGCTGTCGGAATCGTGGTGCTGGTCGCTGCAATCCTCTCCTCGCTGGCTGCAATCAATAGAATGCGCGTCGAGCACGATGTCC
>JBDHHL010000544.1:0-3008 GCA_039589375.1 Gemmatimonadota bacterium
CGGGATCGTAGACGCTGCGATCGGTGACGTAGAAGCGGATGCCGTTCACAAGCTCTTCGTTGTATTTGGTGTCACCCGATCGAACCGGTGTGAACGTCACGGCCGTCGACCTCGATCCTCGCAGCGTCTATCCGGACGATGACCGATCAAATGACCGCTGGCCTAGGGAATGAAGAATGACCAGTTCCTGCCGGGGGAGGTTCGAAGTCGTTGGGAATGATCGAAGGTGATTCGGTGATTCGGGGGGGCGGGGAAGGTTAGAGGTAGCGGAGGCGTTCCGCGTGAGGGCGAGCTCCTCCTACCGCGACAGCGAGGGCGCGGAAGGGGCTACGAGCGGACATTTGGAGCGCGGCGGCGGCGCAGCCGCCGTGTCCGCAATCGAGCCGCGCGACATGGAGCGAGAGCCCCTTCCGAGCCCGAGCGGCAGACGCGACTAGTACAGGAGATAACGGGCGCGCAGTTGCATGAACGCGGCGAGCTGATCGTTCCACACGCTCGTCACGTCGTCCAGTTGGGCGCCCGCTTCAATACGCTCCCTCAAGCGCGTCGTCCCGGCGAGCCGGTCGAAGTGACCGGGAAGCCACTCCCAGTTCTCGCCGGCCAGCTTCCTTGCCTCGAGAACGGCCGCCGTACCGACCACCGCGGGATCGTAGACGCTGCGATCGGTGACGTAGAAGCGGATGCCGTTCACAAGCTCTTCGTTGTATTTGGTGTCACCCGATCGAACCGGTGTGAACGTCACGGCCTCGAAGCGCACGCCGGGGAACTCGTAGGTACTCAGGCGCTCGACCAGGGCTTCGGCGTCCAGCCACGGAGCACCGACCTGCTGGAAGGCGCGCTCGGTGCCTCGGCCCACCGAGAGATTTGACCCCTCGAACAGGCACGTGCCGGGGTAGTGTGTGGCGCTCTCCAGCGATGGCATATTCGGCGATGGATTGATCCAGGTCAGGCCCGTCTCGTCGAACCACATGTCACGCTTCCAGCCACTAACGGGCATCACGTGTAGGTCGGCACCGACCCCGAAGTGATCGTTGATGAGTCGCGCCAACTCGCCGGGCGTCATGCCGTGTCGCATCGGAACCGGGTACATCCCGACAAACGAGGCGCGCTCGGGCTCTAGCACGTTTCCCTGGACGTGATCGCCCCCAATGGGATTCGGACGGTCGAGGACGATGAAGGGTATTCCAGCTTCCTTCGCCGCCTCCATCCCCAGCGCCATCGTCGACATGTAGGTGTAGTACCGGGCGCCGATGTCCTGGATGTCGAAGAGCAAAACGTCGATACCCTCCAGCATCTCTGGCGTCGGCTTCAGCGTTTCCCCATAAAGCGAATGGACCGGCAGGCCGCTTACCGCATCCACACCGCTCTGGACGCGCACACCCTCGTCGGCCTGACCGCGGATGCCGTGCTCCGGTGAGAATAGAACTACGAGCTCTACTCCCTCACTTCGCAGCAGGTCGATCGAGTGCGTCTGGTCCCGCGTGATGCCGGTGTGATTCGTGATCAGGCCGACTCGATGGCCGGCGATGAGATGGCTCGAGTCGGCCAGCAAGATCTCTATCCCAGGGCGCACGGCCTCTTCCTCGTCTACTGGTGATGTACATGCTGAGAGGGCCAGGAGAAGCGGCGTGGCGATGCACAATTGTCGGGCTCTACGGCGCGCTGTAGGTTGCACTGCCGACCTTCCAGTAGCTGGTATGGTGTGTGGGACCGGCGGTTAACGTCGGTGTTTCCGGCAGTCCCGTCAACGCCCATAGCGGACGAAAACGACATGTCCAAATGGATGCGTAGCTCCCTGATCGGAGCGACCCTGGTGGCACTTGGAACCTGCGGGCCGTCGCCTGCTACGCAGCCGCTTGGCCCGGCGGTCGCCGGAAGCGGCTCACCGCTCGGTGCTGCTGCAAACGCTTGGGTAGAACGAACGCTCTCCTCGTTGAGCCTGCGTGAGAAGGTCGGACAGCTCGTCAACGTCTGGATGCTGGGCAGCTACACGTCGAGGGCTGGGCCGGAGTTCGAGGCACTGACCCGGTTGGTCGTCGACGCCGGTATCGGTGGGTTGACGATCTCGATGGGGCTGCCGAACGAGTACGCGGCGAAGCTCAACGCGCTCCAGACGCTTGCACGTGTCCCTCTACTCGTGACCTCGGATTTCGAGTCGGGACCAGGGATGCGGCTGGGCGGGATCTACGCCCTGCCGTACATGCTCTCTCTGGGCGGCGGCACGATGTTCCCGCCGACGATGGCGTTCGGTGCTATCGGCGATGAACGGTATGCCTACGATCTGGGCCGGATAACGGGAATGGAAGCTCGGGCGGTGGGGGTACACGTGGCGTTCGCTCCGGTGCTCGATGTGAATAGCAATCCCGAGAACCCCATCATCAACACGCGCTCGTTCGGTGAGGACCCCGAGTCGGTCGCGCGGCTCGGAGTCGCCTTCATCAGGGGTGCCCGTGCCGCCGGGTTGATGACGACCGGCAAGCATTACCCCGGTCACGGAGACACTCACACCGATTCTCACATCGACCTCCCGGCGATCGATGCGACCCGTGAGCGCCTCGATACGCTGGAGCTGGTTCCGTTCGCGCGGGCCGTGGAGGCCGGTGTCGATGCTATCATGACCGCCCACATCGCAACGCCTGGAATTCTCGGCTCTGACGGTCCGCCGGCAACGCTCTCGCCGTACTTCCTTGACCGTTTGCTGCGCGACGAATGGGGCTTCGAGGGAGTGATCTTCACCGACGCCATCAGGATGGCAGCGATAGTGAATCGCTACGGTACCGGCGAGGCCGCCATACTGGCCATAGAGGCGGGCGCCGATGTCATCCTCGCACCGGCAGACGTGACGGAGGCGATCGATGCCGTGGTCGATGCTGTGAGCGGTGGCCGCCTGTCGGAAGCTCGGATAGACGCCTCGGTTCGTCGCATCCTGGCGCTCAAGGTGCGTGCCGGGTTGCACGAGGGCCGCCTGGTGGATTCCGAGACGCTGAACAGTGTCGTCGGCAATCTAG
>JBDHHL010000545.1:0-3007 GCA_039589375.1 Gemmatimonadota bacterium
TTCCTTCCCAGTCCTCGAGGGGATAGTGATCCCGCCAAACCAGCGAGCGGAAGTTGTCGGCGTCTGCCGCCATGAAGCCGTAGTAGTGATCGAATCCCTCGCCGCTGGGCCAGCGATCGAAGGGGCCGCTCTCCGAGACCTCGTACAGCGGCGTGTGATCCCACTTCCCGATCGCGTAGTTCACGAAGCCGGCTTCTTGCAGGTGTTTCGCGATCGACTTGCCCGACTCGGGAGGAAAGGCGTTGTAGCCCGGAAAGCCCATGGCGGTGAGCGAGTGCGAACCCAGCCCGATCCGGTGGTGGTTTCTACCCGCCATGATCGCGGCTCGGGACGGCGAGCACAGCGCCGTGGTGTGGAAGTTGTTGTAGCGCAGCCCGTTCTCCGCCAACGCGTCGATATTGGGCGTTTCGATCAGACCGCCGAAGCTTCCCAGGTGTCCGAAGCCCGTGTCATCCAATAGGAAGATGATCACGTTGGGCGTCCCCTCCGGCGGCTTGGGCGTAGATGGCCACCACTCTTCCGAGTCCTCGTAAGACTCGGCTATCTTGCCTTCGAACTCCTGCCCGTACTTCTCGAACGACTCGGACCTCTGCTCGCCCGCCGGGGCACAGGCTCCGGCAATTCCGACGAGTACAGCGAGGCCAACGGAGATTCTCCAACTGTTCACAAAGTCCTCCTTAAGTCTGGCGAAACGTGGTGTACTCCCGTGTCACCTTTCTCTAGGTATCTGCTGGTTTTTGAGATCCCAGCACGGCCTGTGTATCGGCGCCCCAGTTGAAGTACCAGCCCACGGCATCCATGAAGGCCGAATCGAGGGGCTGCACTTTGCTGGACTCCACGATCCGCAGCGTCCCCATCGTCGGCAGCGACGTTAGGGGCTGAAAAACCGTCAAGCGATCGCCCTCCAGTTCCTCGACGATGAACGCGACCGTGCTGGCTCCGGGTCCCAGGTCGAGCAGCGCCGGCTTCATGTCCTTCAACTCCTCGCCGGCAAGCTGCCGCGTGATGTTGCGGACCACTCGGTACGGCGGGAACCGATTGAAGAACTCGCGCTCGATCCATTCACCCAGCCGCTGGGCCGGCCCGGTGTCCTTCAGAATCCCGACCAGAACGAAGATCAGGAACAGAAAACCGAGGATGGCGAGCTGTCGTCCCGTGGGGCCCAATAGGCCGAAGCGCGGGATCAGGTCCTGCAGCGGCGCCGTGAGCAGGACGGTGATGTCGTAGAAACCGCCGATTAGGATGTAGGCGAGGAGGAACGGCAGCAAGATGAGGAAGCCGCTCCCGAACTTTCGCCCAAGTGTCTTTAGGAGGCCACCCATGGTCGTCACGCCTCTCGGTTGGTGTCAACGGATCGAAGTACCAGCGCCTCGCTCGCCGAGTCGCCCCGCACCCACTCCAGTTCGCTGCGCTCGCACAGCGTGCTCAGAGAGCCCCGCAGAGCGCGGTACGCATCGCTCGCCGCGTATTCCTCCGCCTCGCGTTCCGAAGCCCAGTACTCCACCAAGAGCAAGGCGTTCTCGTCGTCCACGGACTGGAACACGCTACCTTCCAGCGCCGCCAAGCTGCGCGCGGACTGCACGAACTCCCGACGCTTTTCGGGCTTCAGTTGAACCCGCACCAATAGAATGACCACAGTGCCCGACCGCTAGGCATCGAACGTGCCACGATGCGTGCCGGACGGAAGACCTACGTAACTGCATGCATTGATTGAGGTTACGAAGACGAACAAGGAGGGGCTGGACGTCTACGAGCGTGCCGCGCGACGCGAAATATCGCGCGACGCGAAATATCGCGTCGATGACTTAGCGGTTTCGGGAGGTATTCGCCGCCGCTGTGTCTATCCCCAGCTTCTTCATGCGTGAGCGCAAGGTGCTAGGGTTGAGGCCGAGGATCTCGGCCGCACCGCCGGGGCCCGCGATTCTGCCTTCGCAGCGCGCGAGGATCTGGAGGATGTGCTTTCTTTCCACCTCATCCAGCGTCTGGCCAGATACGCGAGGGTCAGCGGACGCTTCGTCGCTCTCCAGGCGCTCGGCAAGCTTGAGGGTCTTGCCGGAAGCGGTGAGGACCGCCCGTTCGATGACGTTCTGAAGCTCGCGCACGTTACCGGGCCACGCGTACGCCGTCAGCCGATCCATCAGCGCCGGAGGAATCTGGTCGACGTGCTTACCCTTGTCTGCCGAGAAAGCGTGCACGAAGTGGTTGACCAGGAGAGGGATATCTTCCTTTCGCTCGCGCAGTGGCGGCACGGTGAGCGGGAAAACGCTCAGCCGATAGTACAGGTCCTCGCGGAAGCGCCCTTCGCTGACCTCCTCCGCCAAGCTACCGTTCGTGGCGGCGATGACCCGAACGTTCACGCGCAGGGTGTTCTCTCCACCCACGCGCTGGAAATCTCCTTCCTCCAGTACGCGCAGCAGCTTGGGCTGCAGTTCCAACGGCAACTCCGACACCTCGTCCAGCAGGAGGGTCCCGCCGTCGGCAAGCTCGAAGCGACCGCGTCGCATCTGCGTCGCGCCCGTGAACGCGCCCTTCTGGTGCCCAAACAACTCGGTCTCGATCAGCGAAGGCGGCAGCGCGGCGCAGTTCACCTTTATGAGGGCGCGGCCTTTGCGTGGGCTGCGCTGGTGAATCGCACGCGCGACCAGCTCTTTGCCGACGCCAGTTTCGCCTTCGATCAACACCGTCGTATCGCTGTCCGCGACCTGCTGGATCCGATGCAAGACATACTTCAGGGCGTCGCTCGTCCCGATGATCTCGTGGAAGCCGGAAGCGGAACGGACCTCCTCCTGCAAGTAGATGTTCTCCCGCTCCAGCTGCTCTCTCAGCGCGGAGATCTCCTGTAGGGCCGACTCGAGCCCCTCCTGAGCACGGAGCTGGTCGGTGATATCGGCGCCGATGGAGATCAGGCCGGCACCGTCCCCGTCCGAGGTCAGGAGTCGTACGTTCGACCAGGCCAGCGTGCGCTCTTCACCCGACGCACGAAGTATCGTCCACTGACTGACCGGGC
>JBDHHL010000546.1:0-3000 GCA_039589375.1 Gemmatimonadota bacterium
TCCTCTTCGAGTCCGATGATCCAGTAGTCGCCCCAGAATAGCCGGACACCCAGCACGTTGACGAAGCTGACCTTCAGGCGCGCGTTCGAGGCAGCGTCCACCACCTTGGCCAAACCGACAGCGCGTACTGTTTTGCCGCTCTCATCCAGACAACGGTTGACGACGCTGATCTTCTCATCCTCGCGTAGAGAATAGAACGCGGTCGTTCCACGGGCACACTTCTTCTGGAAGCGATTGGGGATCTTGGCAATCTCGTACCACAGACCGGTATAGCGCTGAAGGTCGACGCCCTCCACGGGCGAAGGCGAATCGCCTTCCTGCCCGTGCGGCTGCGACCATCCAACGGCTCCAGCCAAAACAAGTGACAAGCCGATCATGGTTCCTACAACTCTACTGTCATATGTATTCATGATACCCCACCAAAGCACGTGAAAGAGGGGCCGTTCGGCTATCCGCCCGGCCGTTTAGGAATCCAAGGAAAGAAAGCGCTCGTCCTCTCGACGTAGTCGCGATAGGCCGGCTTCACATCTCGAAGCCGCTGCTCCAACAATGTCACACCGGATACCCGCATCAGGAAGAACGTCATCAGCAAGGGGCTGTAGACCGTCCACAGCGAGCCCGGCGTGGCGGCGGCGATCAGGAACAATCCCCACCACACCATGGAATCGCCGAAGTAGTTGGGGTGGCGCGTATAGCGCCACAGCCCGCGATCCAAGACGCGGCCCTGGTTCGCCGGATCATTCTTGAAGCGCGCCAACTGCCAGTCTCCCACTGCCTCGAAAAAGAAGCCGACGGCGAAAACGAGAGCGCCGAGGCCATCGAGCCAGGTCAGCGTCTCCGGGCGCTGGCTGACTTCAGCTCGCAACAGCGGCATCGAGATCACCCAGAGCAGCGTCCCCTGCAGCCAGAAAACGGTGACCAAGCTCCGCCACGGGAAGGTCTTCGGGTTCCGGGCACGCATCTCCTGGTAGCGATAGTCCTCTCCCCTTCCCCAGTTGCGCCACAGGATGTAAAGGGAAAGCCGGACTCCCCAGAGCGTTACCAGCGCAACGACGAGAGAAGCGCGCGGCGTTCCCCCTGATGAGAGGATCAGGTACAGCCAGGCCACCATGACGAACCCCAACCCCCAGAATATGTCGATAATGCCGGCATCCTTCTTTGCCAGACTTATGACCCAGGCCAAAGTCATCATGCCGAGAGCGGAAGCCAGACCGTTCAATGCGATTGCTGTAGCGCTCATTTCCCGCCCTCTTCTACGCGAAGCGGCTCCGAAACTGCCATGCGTTCATCGATGTCACGGCGGATCTGCTCATGCAGCTGGCGGCCGATGGGATATCGCCACACCAGTACCATCGCGATCAAGTTGCAAACAGTCGGCGTGCCCACATACAACAGCCGCAGCGCCCAGACCGCGCCCGGCGACTGCTGTTCGACACCTGGAGCATACCCCGAGAGGTCGAGGATCGGAAACGCGAGCCCGGCGCTCAGCGCTGCAGCCAGCTTCTTTACTATCGACCAGAAACCGATGTACTCACCCTCGCGACGACGTCCGCTCGTCCACTCGTCGTAGTCGATCGCATCTGCCTGCATCGATGGAGGCAAGGCCATCACCCCGCCAACGCCGAGAGCCGAGCAGACGACGATCACCGTGAACCATGCGCTATCTCCCTGTCCCAGCGGCATAGCCCAGGCGAACGCACCCGTGTTGATCGCGAGGGCAAGAAGCCAGGCACGCCGCTTGTCGAAACGTCTAGCCAAATAGACCCAGACCGGCACCGTCGCTGTGCCGATGCCCAGGTAGGTCGCCAGAAACCAGGGCCCGCTTCTGCTACCCAGCACATACTCGGTGTAGAACAGAATGATCGTCGCCGCCACGGATACCCCAAGGGCACTGACGGCGTACGCGGAGAGCAGAATCCGGAAGGGGCGGTTCTCGAAGATCGATCGGATATTGCGCAGGAACTCCTTCGGTCGCTGGGAATCGGCCCAGCGGCGTTCGGGAACTCGAGTCACGCAGACCCCGACAAGCAGCATGACCAGCACCGCGTATATCGCGCCGAGCTGCAGGTATCTCTGTCGCTCGCCGCCGAGATCGCCGGAGAGACCACTGCCGATCCCGATGGCGATCGGGATCAGAGCGGCCAGCAGCGTCCCCGCGAGCACCCCCGCCTCGCGAACCCCGAGCAGGCGCGTCCGCTCGTCGTAGTCGAACGAGAGCTCCGCTCCCAGGGCCTCGTACGGAACGGTGACCATCGTCCAGAACAGGAAGAACAGGAAGGTCAACGCACCGAGATACACGCCCTCGGCCACCGGGTCCTCGATGTGGGGTATGACTACCAGCAACATGAATGTCGCTGCCAGCGGCAAGGCGCCGATCGCCATCCACGGCCGGCGACGCCCCCATCGACCCGTCGTCCGGTCCGATAGCGCGCCGATCGCCGGATCGATCACGGCGTCCCAGAGGCGCGACAGCAGGACAACGGCGCCGAGGACGGTGAGGTTGATGCCGACTACATCGGCGTAGTACTTGGGCAGGAAGACGTAGAAAGTCAGCGCGAGAGCCGCCAACACGAGGCCGGGGGCACCATACGCCGCGATGGTAGAGGGGCGAAGCGGCATGTCTTTCATCACGCGTCTCGCCGCCGCCAGGGGAGTGCGTGCTAGCCGGTGTCCGACCGTATCAGCGAGCAGCATCCCCGGGCGGCGCTGAAGGGTTCAAGCCAGCGACGCCGGCAAATCGTCGCTCCTCGAGCGAGAAGCGGGTCGTAGATTCGGACCTCAAGCTATCCTCCCGGACCGCGTTCGTGAATCCCGGGGGGTGTCCCATGGCCGCGACCATGCCGCGTAGCATGCCTGCGAATACGACCTTGTGAAGCGGATAGAGCCCGTACGAGTAAAGCAGGCCGAACAGGCCGACCGGGTCGAAGATCGCCGTCTGCCTCACCTCGGAGCCGCTCTCGCCCTCCGCGACCTCGAATTGCAGCCAGGCCCGTCCCGGAA
>JBDHHL010000547.1:0-2995 GCA_039589375.1 Gemmatimonadota bacterium
CGGCTTCCCCGAGGGCCGCCAGCGCGTGGGCGCAGTCGATGGTAACCAACCTTTGGTGCTCCAACCGCTCGAACTCCTCCATACCGCGGCAGAACCGACCCAGCGGGCTGAGCTCTGCGTGTCCCCAGGGCGGCGAGCCGCTCGTCGCCTCCCAGTAATCCTTGACCGCTTCACCCACGCCCAAGAACTGCTGGAAGGGGAACAGCCCGGCCAGCGTGCCGACGAAGAACAGACCGCTCAGGGCGAGGGCGACCGAGAACTCCGGCGTGGACATCCTGACCCTCTTCGTGCGGTCCTTCAGGTAGTTGATGATCGGCTTCCAGTTGAGGACGATGTGCCAGACTCCGACAACGAGGAACAGAGCCATGAAAGTCGTGTGGAGAGCCACGTACTGCTCCCGCGACAGGCCTAGCATCCGCCAGCCGCTCCAGTAGGCGATGCGGCCCTGCGGCGAGAAAAAGAGCATGACGCCGGTAAGCGCGAGGAAGACGAAGGAGGTGAGCACGGTAAACGTGACGAGTCTTCTGACTTTCATGCCAGCCCTCTGCGAAATTTAATACGCGATTTCGACTGCACGAGTCAGAACAAGCTACGCGAGGCCGCCAGCGATGAAACCCTTCGCGGCCACCAGCCCGCTCGTGAACGCGCCTTCGACGCGGTCACCATTCAGCCAGTCTCCGCAGACCGCTACTCGCACGTCCGGGTCAAACAGACAGCCGGCGCTGTCTGGTCGCGCTGAGCGGGCAAAGCGCCAGCGGTGAGCGTCAAGGTGGAGGGGTTCTTGATACGGCCAATCGCCGATCTGGAAGAACGACGTCAACAAGTCGCGAGCGACTTCGGTGCGGTCCCGCTCCAGGTTGCTCCGGGCCCAATCCGGGCCCGCCTGCAAAACCCAGCACTCGGCATCGGTCGGCCGTCCCGGCTTGCCCGAATTTCGGGCCGCCCAAGCAAGGTCTCGACCGTTGATGAACGCGCCGTCGAACTCGGCACCGACTGGCTGCTCGAAGGCCGCCATCACGCTCCAACACGGCTGCATCTCCACCGCATCGCAGGCAGCCGCGAGCAGCGGAGCAGAGTCGCGTAGCAGGTCGGCGCTCTGGGGTGCCGGCGCTGAGATGACGACGCCCGCGAAGCCATCGTGCGCCTTCCCACACTCGAGGACCAAGCGCCAGCTCGACCCTTTCCTCTCGATCGTCTTCACATGAGCGCGGAAGCGGACATGCAGGCCGGCGGCCAGTGCGCGGGCCGGCGCGGTCATTCCCGGCACTCCGACATAGCGCGTCGGTTCGCCTTTCTCGACCATCGACCCGCCCTCACCTAGTTCGACGATCCGCCCTGACCAAGGCTGCACGATCCCTTCGCTCGACCATTTCTCCACCTCAGCCCTGAAGCGAGCGTCGCGGACCGTGAAGTATTGAGCCCCGTGGTCGAAGTGGTATCCGCCGGTCCGCCGCGTTGCCGCTCGGCCGCTGGCTCCTCGCGCCTTCTCGAATACTTCGACGGCGACGCCAGCGGCAGCCAGGTCGCGGGCACACGCCAGACCGGACAAGCCGGCTCCGATCACGGCGATCTTGGCTGAATCGCTCACCGGAATTCGACTAGTTCAGGCGGCTCAGTCCCAGAATGCGAGCCGCTTTCCCTCTACTCAGGCGCAACGCCGTAGAGCCGCTGACGCTGGACGGGTCGACCGCGCGCTCACCTTCGACAAACTCCACCACACCCGAAACCGACAGCCGCCGGGCCACCATGTAGGTGAGATCCAGTAGGGCACGCCACCCGTCGCCGCCCACAGCCAAAGCGGCCTCCGACAAAGTCACAGTAGCTCCTGGTCCCCGTGATGCCAGCAGTCGGAGAATGGAACCCTCGACGGCGAGCTCAAGCCCCTCTATCATGCTTTCGTAGTCTTGCGTACTCTTTCTAGTCGACATGCGGCGCTCCTCTCCAAGGGTCAACCGCCAACTCGCAACCCCAATTTGGCTGCCCGAGACACAAATGTCAATAGCTTGTCAAGATAATATGTGGACAATAGTGAGACACAAAGCGCCTCGCGGGGATTTCACCCGTCTGCAACCTCGGAGCCACCGTATTCTTCACGCAGCGAATCCGTGTCCCAGCCCGCGTCCCGGTCGTCCGGTTGCCAATGCAATTCGTCGAGCAGGATCCGCTCGAGCGAGTGAATGCGCTGTTTGGCCTCGCTCAGGTACCTACTCTGGTCATGGCGCATCTGGGCCAGTTCGACCACCGACTCCTCGTCGTGCCGCCTGAAGGTGCGAGCGGCCCGGTGAGCCTGATAAGACCGCGCGCCGAGCAGGCGTAGCGCATCGACTCCCAAGCGAAGCGATGTGTCCAGCGTTTCTCGGTAGACATGTTGTACGCCGGCATCGAGAAGTTCGTACGCTTCGGGTCGACCTGCTGCCCGGGCCAGGAGCGTCAGGTGCGGGAAGTGCTTCTTGATCGTGCCGACCAAGCCGAGGGTGCGCTCGTGATCGTCGATGGCCAGAATCAACAGCCGCGCCTGTTCGGCACCCGCGGACCGGAGCAAGTCCCGCCGGGACGCGTCGCCGTAGAAGACCTTGAGTCCAAGCTTGCGCAACAGCTCGACGTGATCTGAGTCGTACTCCAGAACCGTGGCTCCCACACCGTTTGCCCGCAGCAAGCGGCCGACCACGCTGCCGAAGCGGCCAAAGCCGGCGATGATGACCGGGTTGTGCTCGTCGATCGCGTCCGCTTCTCCCTTCTCGCGCTCGCGCGTGCCGAATCGCGGCTGTACCAACCTTTCGTTCAACAGCATGAGCAGCGGCGTCACGGCCATCGAGATCGCCACCACAGCGATAAGTGGATTGGCCACGTTCGCGGTGATCACGCCGTGCTGCATCGCGAACGAGAAGAGGACGAAAGCAAATTCGCCGCTCTGGGCGAGGGAGAAGGCGAAAAGCAGGTTCTGATCGAGACCCATGCGGAAGAAACGGCCGAGGACGAAAAGCACGACGAACTT
>JBDHHL010000548.1:0-2995 GCA_039589375.1 Gemmatimonadota bacterium
GGGTCGTAGCCAAAACAGTAGCCGTGGGGCCAGCGGTTGACGGTGATCGCCTCGATGTCCCGGGCCGGATCGAAACCGCCGCCGCCGAGCATGCGCCCCAGCTGATCGCGGATCTCGCGTTCGAAAAACTCGAAGGTCGTGATCTGCAGCTCGAGCTTTCCCCGCTTCCACTGTTCTGGCGCCGGCAACCCCGGAGCCAGTGGTACCCGATACAGCTGCAACACCATCGGCTCGTCCGGCGTGCGCGGGCAGCGATACCCGCCCATGCTGACTGGATCGCCCAGGCCCACGCTGTCGTGATAACTCCCGGGGCAGAATGCCTCGCTGAGTCCCAGTCGCCGGAAGGCCTCCCAGTTCCGGATCAACACGCTGGTGTACACCTTGGGCGTCTTCAGCGTGTACGACAGCGCCGTGCGCTGCGCCTCGGGAAGCTCCGGACACATGTACGGAATCATCGAGTTGTAACAGGCCAACACGCAGGAACGGCCCCGCACCCGCCGCGCCCGGCCTGAGCGCACGTACGTAACCTCCACCTCTCTCGAACTTTCGTTGTCTCCGACGTGTCGCACGTGCACCGCCGTGCTGTTCAGCCGGAGCCGCACGGGTGCGCCGTCGCGATCGAGCTGCGCGTAATCGAATCGCGCAGTCACGATGTCCTCCGCACTACTGCCCGGTGCGGTGGCTGGGATCATGCTCCGCACCAACAGACGCGCAATCGAAGCGTTGCCATCGGGGAAGCGGAAGTACTGGTCGCTGGTGGGCGTGACTACAGGAAAGATCCCCTCGCTCGGGGGTGTGTCGGAGAACCCCATGCCCTGGAAGCCCGGGAAGCCGGTTACCCGGGCTATCTCTGCCGGTAGCCCGTCACTGCCGATCCCCCAGTACCCTTGTCGCCAGGTCTGGATGTAGGGCACCACGCCGGCGTCGACCTTGACGAGATCCGTGAGGAACTGGAGATAGGACATCCGAGTCAGGGCACGCGTCTTTTCCACCAGCGATCGACCGGGCAGATAGTCCACCCGGTCCTCGTAGAGCCGCGCGACGTCCCTGCGCGCCGGCTCGGACAACGGCGTTTGGGCCAGGAACCCGTGCAGCTCGAGCTCGTCCTGTCCGACAACCAGCCTATCGACTCCAAACGTCTCCTCGTCGAAGAACACACCGCCTCTGAGCCCCAGCGCTGGGTACAGCTCTGCGTCATGGAACTCGGCGTAGCGCCCGACGTCGATGCCGAGCTCGCGGATCATTGCCTGAGACGGCCGGTCGTACGCGCTTAAGTCCTCGATGTTGATCGTGCCGCCGTTGATCAACATCGTGCGGCCGCCCGACCGAAACTCGTTGCGCGTGGCGTGCCCCCCGAAGTCGTCGCAGTTGTCCAGCACCAGGATGCGCGCCTCGGGTCCCGCCTCCTTCCGGAAGAAGTACGCCGCCGCCAATCCGCTGAGGCCGCCACCCACCACGACTAGGTCGTAGCGCTCGCCAGTCTCGGCTTCCGGGCCCAGGTCGTCCCAGCGCGCGCCGTCGCGCAGCGCGTGCGCCGCCTCGTACGACCCGCGGTGGCTGCCCCGCATCCCCGTCTCTTGCGGCGGATAGTACGCAGCCTCCTGCTCCGATCCGGATGCTGCCGCCGCGGCGGAACGCTCGGCGGGGGCAGATTTAGAGGCCGACCACGGACCCGCCAACGACGAGCCGGTGATCGCCACCCCCACGCCGCTGATGAAATCGCGCCGCGTGATGGCGCGATCCATCCCCAATTCCCGATCGCTTCGCTTCATGCTTCGCCTCCCGCTGGCATCCTAAGAACACACTCTGTTGCCGTCGACGACATCACAACTCAGATCAAACCACGTTCGTCGGTGACACGCACCGGCTACAACAATCGCTGCCACTGAGCTCTTCCCGATCGCAGAGCGACAAATGGCCCTTGCCCCACCAAGAGGCCGACCATCGCACCCCCGAGGCTCTGAGCCAATATGCTCTCTAGCTTTGTGAGAGAGATCGTGCCGTAGAGGCTAAGCGTCGCAGAGGGGAGAGCGAAGAAGAGAACTCCGGCCACGACCAGGATGGCCCCGGAAGCGGACAGCAGAGGCTTGAGGGGAACTTCAGGAATCTTCATTCGCTCATTCTCGGGTGCAGGCGCGGCCTAACACCTAATTATGCTGACCAGCATAACTACATATGCTACACCTCCCTCGCAGCATATCAACGGAGATAACCACGGCGAAGAGCCGCGGCTCGGCCATTTGTCGCTGAAGCTGAGGAATCGGAATCCCGCGACGTTCCTGGGTTGAAACCCGCGCTCGGCCCCTGCGGGACACGCTCTGAAGTACGATCGGCACCGCCGCGTCCTTGTCGTTGTGGGAACTGTCGAGCATATGTAACAGGCACTTGCCGGGTCTCAGTAGCTTCCGCTACGCAAAGAGAGCCGAGGATGGGAATTGCCTCGGCTCTTCGCTTTCTCGCCCGACCAGTCAGTCTTGGGTCTCCCGCCCTCGGGTCGGGATCCTCACAACGGTCTAACTCGTAACATCATCGGCTGCTTCTACGACGTCTACAATGCTCGAGACGCCCCGCATCAGACTACCGTCGATCGTCGGCCTTGGTCCGCGGACCACGGGCTTCGGGCCACGGACTCAAGGCTCCGGTCCGTGGACATCAGGCATTTGTCCGTCGACAACGGACGAATGTCCGTCGACAACAAACTAATGTCGGTGGACAATAGACGAATGTCGGTCGACAACAGACGAATGTCGGTCGACAACGGACGAATGTCGGTCGACAACGGACGAATGCCGGTCGACAACGGACGAATGTCAGTCGACAACAGACGAATGTCAGTCGACAACAGACGATTGTCCGTGGACAACAGACGAATGTCCGTCGACAACGGACGGCTGTCCGTCGACATCGCCCTGATGTCCGTGGCCCCACACCCATCGTCCTCAGCTAGAGCCGCAAATTGCACGGATACTCACAGACGCGTGACCTACACATCTGT
>JBDHHL010000549.1:0-3505 GCA_039589375.1 Gemmatimonadota bacterium
AGACGACGGATGAGGACGTGCCGGAAGTCGAATCCGCTCAGGCATTCCGCAGTGACATCGCGATCCCGGTTTCCGCCGCCCCGGTGGTACGCGACATGTTCGTGATGACCGTGTCGGCCGCGGGTCAGGCCCAGGCCGTCGCCCGGACGTTGCTGACCGCCGATGTGGAGGGGTCGGTCACGGAGGTGCACGTCGGGGAAGGCGATCGGGTTCGCCGGGGCCAGTTGCTCGCCCGCATTGATCCGGAGCGGTACGCGTTCGAGCTGGAGAAGGCGCGGGCCGCGCTCGAGCGGGCGGAGGCCCAGTTTGCCGAGTACACGCTGTTCGACGATGAGATCGAGGATGAGGAGCTGAAGGCCGAGCGGCGCCGGATGGCGCGGGCGCGGAGCGGCTTGAGCGAGGCCGAGGTCACCGTGCGCGAGGCGGAGTTGAACGTCGAGCGGGCCACGGTGCGGGCGCCGTTCGCCGGCTCGGTCGCGAACCTCGCCATCGTGCCCGGCGAACGAGTGCAGCAGCGAGACTCGATAGTCGAGATCGCCGATCTGTCGCAGGTGAAGATCGAGGTCCAGGTGCTGGAGACGGAGGTGCCCTACCTGGAGCAGGGGAGGGAAGCGCGAGTCGTGTTGTCCGCGTTTCCCGATACCGCTTTCACGGGGCAGGTCGCATCGATAAACCCTGTGGTGGATCCGCGCACGCGGACGGCGCGGGTGACGGTTGCGTTGCCAAACCGGGATGGCGCGGTGAAGCCGGGCATGTACGCGCGGGTGCGGATCGCCGCTCGGCTCTATGCCGATCGGGTCATGGTGCCGCGGTCATCGATCCTGGAGCGGGACAACCGAACGCTGGTTTTCGTATTCGAGCCCGAATCGGGAGGTTCGTCGCAGGGCCTCGCCAAGTGGACCTACGTGACGACGGGGCTCGAGAACGATGACTTCTTCGAGGTCGTGCCGGGCGAGGGCACCACGTTGCTGGAGCCGGGACAATTGGTGTTGACCGAGGGCCACTACACGCTGATTCACGACGCGCGTGTGAGAGTGGTTGAAGACGATGCGACGGACTGAGTCGAAACGCCGTAGCGTGGCGGCAGGGATGCCCCGGGTTCCACTGCGCAGGCTGGCGTTGCCGACGGCTGTCGCGGCAGCGCTCTTCACGGCCGCACCGGTCGCGGCACAGGCGCCGGACACCGTTCTCACGTTATACGGCGCCCGTTCGATCCTTCAGCAGAACAGCCCCGAGTACCGGGCGGTGCTGGCGTCGGCGGATGCTACAGGGGAAGGCGTCTGGACGGCGTGGGGTCGTTGGCTTCCGACGGCGGACTTGCGGGTCAGCCTGTCGCGGAACGAGTTCACGACGCGCACGTTCGTGGATCCGACCGGCGTGGCGCAGAGGCTGGAGGATCCGATCACCGATGTGGCGAAATCTGCCTATCAGGGGCTGTTGTTCAACTGGGCGCTGTTCGACCAGGGCCGTCGGTTCTTCGACATAGGGGCCAGCAAAGCCGCGGCGCGCGCGGCTGACCTGAGAGCCGTCTCGACGCTCGTTCGCTTGGGGTCGGAAGTCGAGGTCCAGTACTGGGAGGCGCTGAAGCAGCAGGAGCTGGCGCGCTTGGCGCACGAACTGCTCGCGGCCCGCCGGCGCGATGTGGACATCACGCAGGCGCGTTTCCGCATAGCAGCCGTGGCGCAGACCGACGTGTTGCAGGCGGAGGTGTCGGTGGGCCAGACCGAGGTGGCCGTCATGCAGGCCGAGCAGCAGGCGGAGGCCGCTCGCCGGGAGCTGTCGGCGACGTTGGGGCTGGAGGAGGAGCTTCGCTACGGCTTGCGTGATAGCGCGGTCGTGTGGGACCCGTCGAACATTCGACTGGATACGCTGGTGGCGCTGGCGCGCGTCTCCAGCCCCGAGTTGGCGCGTCTCGATGCCGAGATCGAGGCAGCGGGCAAGCGGCTGTGGTCGGCGCGCGGCACGTGGCTGCCGAGGATCGACCTCTCGTACAGCTTCAGCCGCTCGCAGCAGCTGCCGGGGGATGCAAACCTGATAGAGCTCAGTCCGGAGAACAGCGGCAACAACTTCGGCGTGACGTTTACGTGGCCGCTTCTGGCCGGCTTCGAGAAGAAGACGCGTACGGGCGAACAGTCGGCTCGGCTTCAGGAGGCGCGCCACAACAAGGTCGCGCAACTGCTGACTACCGACAAAGACGTCCGCAACAACTACGAGGCGCTGGTCACGGCGTACCGGGCGTTCCAGATCCGCACGCGGTTGGTGGAGCTGGCGCGCGAGTCGGTGCGGCTGACTACGGAACGATACCGTATCGGCGCCACGTCGTACATCGAACTGCAGCAGGCGACGTCGCAGCTGACGGAAGCGGAGCGCGGTCTGATCGACGCGCGCTACAACTTCATGCAGACGCTCGCCCGATTGGAAGGCGCGATCGGGCATCCGATACCACGGCCAGAATGAGCCGGCGCCGCGCCGGAACGATAGATGGCATTACCTGACCTCTCCATACGACGACCCGTCGCTACGGCGATGGCTTTTCTGGCCATCGTCATGCTCGGCATCATCGCGTTCACGCGGCTGCCGGTGGACCTGCTGCCGGACGTCGCCTTCCCGACGCTGACCGTGTGGACCCAGTACCCGGAGGCCGGGCCGGCGGAGGTCGAGCGGTTCATCACGGAGCCCATCGAACGGGCCGTGTCGCGGGTGCCGGGCGTCAAGTCGGTCAGCTCGGTCAGTCGTGAGGGTGCCTCGCAGGTACAGCTGCAGTTCCTCTGGGGCACCGATATGGACTTCGCGACGCTGAACGTGCGCGAGCGGTTGGACAACGTTCGCTACGACCTTCCGGAACGGGCGGAGCGGCCGACGATCCTGCGATCCGACCCTACCAGCGAGCCGGTGATGACGCTGGCGGCCACGTCGGAGACGACGGACCTGTGGGAACTGAAGCAGCTGAGCGAGAACGTCTTCAAGCGGCGGTTGGAGCAGATCGACGGCGTGGCGGCTGGAAGCGTTGGGCGTGACGATCGATGAGGTCTCGGTCGCGTTGAATGCAGCGAACTACAGCGCGCCGGGCGGCACGATCCGGCGGGGGCGCTATCGTTACTCGCTGCGGGCGTTGGGCGAGTTCCAGGCGGTGGATGAGATCGGCGAGACGGTGGTCGGCCGGAGCACCGGGGGCACGATAGTGCTGTTGCGCGACGTGGCGCAGGTCGAGGACGGGTTCGCCGACCGTGAGACGATCGCACGCTACAGCGGCCGCGAGTCGGTCGGCCTCCTATTATATAAGGAAGCGGGCACGAACACCGTGCGCGTGGCCGAGCGGGTCGAGGACATCCTCGACCAGCTTCGGGCCGAGTATCCGGAGGTGGAGCTGGAGGTGGCGACATCGCAGGCCGGCTTCATCCGCGATGCGATCTCGAACGTGGTCCAGGCGCTCGCGTTCGGAGCGGTGCTCGCCTTCCTCGTCCTCTTTCTGTTCCTGCACGACGCCCGCTACCCGGTGGCGATC
>JBDHHL010000550.1:0-2981 GCA_039589375.1 Gemmatimonadota bacterium
TGCCGGGCGTACGAGGAGGCGATCGCCCGGGTCGGCGGCATCGATTTCCAGATCCTCGGCATCGGGCGGAACGGACACATCGCGTTCAACGAGCCGGGTTCGAATCGCGAATCGCGAACGCGCCTCGTGACGCTGCACGCCGCGTCGCGGCAGGATGTCGCACCGGGCTTCTCGGGGCAGGAGAATGTGCCGACGGAAGCGATAACGATGGGCATGGGGACGATTCTGGACGCGCGTGAGATAGTCCTCCTTGCCGTCGGCGAGCACAAAGCGAGCATCGTTCGCCGCGCCCTGGAAGAGCCGGTCTCGCCGGAAGTCACGGCGAGCTTCCTCCAGGTGCATCCCAACGTGGCGGTCTACCTGGATCCGGCGGCCGCCTCGAGACTCACGCGGCCCGGGGTAGCCCGGGCGATCGGGGAAGCGGACGTTCCGCAACAACGAGAGAGGGGACCGTGAGGGGCGGGACCACCACTCTCGACTTCACCGTTCTCGTACTCTACCTGCTGGGCGTCACCGCCTGGGGCGCCTGGCTGGGTCGCGGTCAGCGTGGCGGCCGAGACTACTTCCTGGGTCGCCGCTCGCTGCCGTGGGGCGCGGTCATGCTGTCCGTGGTCGCCACGGAGACGAGCACGCTCACGTTTCTGAGCATTCCTGGAGTCGCGTACTTCGGGGGGCTTGGTTTTCTGCAGTTGACGTTCGGATACCTGGCGGGGCGGACGACCGTCGCGCTGGCGCTGTTGCCGGCGTACTTCCGAGGTGACCTTTCCACCGCCTACCAACTGCTCGAGACGCGTTTCGGGCTCGGAACGCGCCGCTTCACGTCGGCGATCTTCATGATCACGCGCCTGCTGGCGGACTCGGTGCGGCTGTTCGCTACCGCGATCCCGCTGGCGCTGATCACGGGTTGGCCGTACCCGGCGTCGATCGCGGTGATCGGGTTGCTCACCGTCGTCTACACCTATTTCGGCGGGATCAAGGCGGTGATCTGGGTAGATGCTCTGCAGATGGGCCTGTATCTCGTGGGCGCCATAGCGGCGGCGCTAGCGCTGGAGTTGCTGGTGCCTGGCGGTTGGGCTGCCATCTTTTCGGCAGCCGGCCAGGCGGGGAAGACCGCAGTACTCGATTTCTCCTTCGACCCGGGCGTGCCCTACACATTCTGGGCGGGCTTCATCGGTGCCGCGTTCCTCAGCATGGCATCGCACGGCACCGATCAGTTGATCGTGCAGCGGCTGCTGACCTGCCGGAATCTCCGCGCCAGCCAGCGGGCGCTGGTGGGGAGCGCGCTGGTCGTGATGGTACAGTTCGCCATCTTTCTGGCGATCGGCCTCGGGCTGTGGGCCTTCTACCAGGCTCGGGCGTTCGAGCGACCGGACGAGATCTTCGCTCTCTTCATCGTCGAGGAGTTGCCGCCGGGCCTGACCGGTCTGCTGGTGGCGGCGATATTCGCAGCGGCGATGTCCAGCTTGTCGTCCTCGATCAACTCGCTCGCATCGGCGAGCGCTTACGACTTCTGGGCTCCGGCACGCGGGATCGAGGACGACGACGCCCGGATCCTGCGGGCCGGAAAACTGTTCACTCTCGTGTGGTCGGTCCTGCTGATCGGAGGCGCCTTGGTGTTCATCCCGCTCAGCCGGGGCACCGCCGCCGTCGAAGTCGGTCTCGGAATCGCTTCGCTGGTGTACGGTGGGCTGCTGGGCGCGTTCGCGCTGGCGATGTTTGCCCCGAGAATACGGCCGGTGGAGGCGATGATATCGATCGCCGGCGGGATAGCGACCGTGACCGCGATCTGGGTCTTCGCGCGCAGCAGCGTGGCGTGGCCGTGGTACACGTTGATCGGGACCGCCGTCACGTTCGCGCTGGGCCGCGTCCTCGTGATAGCTCGAGAGTTGTTCTCGCCCTCGACCTAGGCGAACGTGATGGCGACCCGCGTGGTGATCGGAATCGACGGTGGCGGCACGTACACTCGCGCGCTGCTGATGAACGAGAGCGGGCGTGAGTTGAGCCGCAGCCAAGCGGGGCCGGCGCTTACCGATCGGGCAACGACGCCCGTTGATGTCGACGCGGTATCTGCGGCGGTCGAGCGGGCGGCAGCGGAAGCGGGAGTCAGGCTGCCGGTCGACGCTCTGTGCGCCGGTTTCGCGGGGGTCGGTCGCGAGGTCGAACGTAAGACGGTGGAAGACGCGTTCAGCGCGCGCGGTTTGGCTTCGGCGGTCAGCGTGATCACCGACGGCGAAGCCGCCTTCTTCGACGCGTTTCGGGATGGCCCTGGGCTGCTTCTCGTCGCCGGCACCGGCTCGTTGGCCTGGGGCCGGAGCGAAGACGGGCGGCAGGCTCGCGTCGGCGGCTGGGGCACGCTGCTGGGGGACGAGGGCAGCGGTTACGACATCGGGCGGAGCGCGCTGCGCGCCGCCGCTCGCGCGGCCGACGGCAGAGGCGGGGAAACGGCCCTGTCATCGCGTCTGATGGACCAGGTCGGCGCGGAGCAACCCGACCGGTTGATCCCGTGGGCGATTGGGGCGGCCAAGAGCGCGATCGCGGCGCTGGCACCTACCGTGTGTGAGGTTGCCGGGGAGGGTGACCGCGTTGCGCTGGATATCATAGCTGCGGCGATAGAGGCGCTCGCGGCGCACGCCGCGACCCTGCTTCAGGAGCTGGCGCCGTGGAACGCGGATCCGGGCATCGCGCTCGTTGGAGGATTGGTGGCGCCGGGAGGTCCGCTGCGGGCGGGCCTGGTCGAAGTTCTGGCGGGGCTGGAGTGCGTTGTGGTCGAGCAAGCGGTCGAGCCGGTGCGCGGCGCAGCGCTGATTGCTCTAAGTCTCTAGATCGGTGCTGGTCGACCCGCAAACCTCATCTTCATCTTCATTTTCATCCTCATCTTCGTGGCTGGGGGATGAAGATGAAGATGAGGATGAAGATGACGATGAAGAGTAGAGCGGCACTCTACACGTCGCTGGTCATGATGAAGAGGGGTTGGCGGAGAA
>JBDHHL010000551.1:0-2980 GCA_039589375.1 Gemmatimonadota bacterium
GCTGGAAATCTTGTAATCAATGTTGAAATATGTTGTCAGGATATACAGGAGCCCCATGTTAACCACGACTCCGCTGCCGCCCACAATGCCGAACTTGAGAATCTTGAGATTGAAGATGTTCTCTTTGATGTATTGAACGATGGTCTTCATGAGATATGGAGCACCCGATGTCACTGGACAGTAGATTGGTCGTTGAATCTAGGGTCCAGGAATCGGGGGTGCGAGATGTCGGACGAGGCGAAGGAGATCCCACGACGCTGGGCCTCTTCCTTCGAAGGAGCGAGCACGGTCGTGAGTGATCTTGGTGCAGTGCCCGACGACGAGATCTACTTCCAGGCGAGCCGGTCCGGCGGTCCGGGTGGCCAGCACGCGAATCGGCGCGCCACACGCGTGGAGGCGTGCTGGAACGTGCTCGAAAGCCCTGGCCTGTCGGATGAGGAGCGGACGCGGATTCTGGAGAAGCTCGCCTCGCGGATCGGCAAGGACGGCGTTCTGCGAGTCGTGGCCGAGGACGAGCGGAGCCAGCACCGCAACAAGGAGCTGGCCAGACAGCGGCTGCGCGAACTGGTTGCGGATGCGCTCCGGGTACCCAAGCGGCGGAAGAAGACGAGGCCTCCGAAGGCGGCAGCGGAGAAGCGGCTCGAGGAGAAGAGCCGTCGCAAACGGGTCAAGAAGTTGAGGAAGCCACCGGCGCCGGAGGACTAGGCCCTGGTGCATGCGGGCGCGGATCTTTGGATGAGCTCGCGGCGCCCGGATCTTGACCGATCCCTCGCCCACAGTGATGTCCGTCAGACCGAGTTCGTAACGGATATCGCCCGTCAGTGCTCCTCGGCCTATGCCCATGTCGATCCCGCCTCCGAGAACGAGTCCGAAGTCGAACTTCCTGTACCGCATACCGCAGCCGGTCACCATGCCAAAGCAGTACCCCGAATCGGGGGCGCAACTTCAGGGGGTGCGACTGCTAGGTGTGCGACCAGTGCAACGGGGATTGCTCTTATGCGACGGCCCATCACCGGATACTGCCTCAACCGGCTCATGCCCGATAACATGGGAGGTAGGAGCGTGACCGCTGCGCGCGAGCCAACTGAAACCTGCGAGAAGGGTTGATGCGTACAGATCAGCAGGCGCCTAGTCACCGTCAAATCGGCAACGGCCGGGATGGATCTTGACCATGGATAGGATCTGGCAAGACGTGAAGTACGCGTTCCGCACGCTGCGTCGCGGGAAGGGGCTCATAGTGATCGCGGTGTTGTCGCTCGCCATCGGCATCGGCGCGAACGCGGCGATATTCAGCGCGGTGGACGTCTTCATGCTTCGTCCTTTGCCCTACCCCGACTCTCACCAGCTTTACAGGGTCTTCACCACGAATCACGAACGCGGCTGGACGTACGTCTCGTACTCGGTGCCGGACTTCCTCGACCTGCGCGAACGCAGCCGGACCATGGGGGTGGCCGCCTACAGCGGTGCCAGCTTCAATCTATCGGGCGGTGATCGGCCCGAGCGGCTGACGGGCCAAGAGGTCACGTCGAACTTCTTCCAGGTCTTGGGCGTGCAGCCGGTGATGGGCCGGACGTTCACGCTGGAAGAGGAGCAAGAGGGCTCCGACAACGTCGCCATCATTAGCGATGAGCTCTGGCAACGGCGGTTCGGCGCCGACCGGAACGTGCTGGGCAGCACGGTGCTGCTGGACGGCCGCATCCACACCATCGTCGGCGTGATGCCTCCCAAGTTCTGGTTCGCCTATCCTGGGGCGGAGATCTGGACTCCCCTCGCCTTCACGGGCGAAGAATCGCGCAACGGCCACTGGCTCGCCGTCTTGGGGCGAGTGCGCGACGGCAATACGGAAGAGCAGGCCCAACAGGAGTCTCAGCGTATCGCGGAACAGCTCGCAGCGGACTTCCCCGACACCAACAAGAATAAGGGCGCCACGTTGATGACGTTACACGAGAATGTCTTCGGCGAGGGATTCGAGATGGGCAGCCTGATCTCCACTGTAGCGGTGCTGTTCGTGCTGCTCATCGCCTGTGCTAACGTGGCGAACCTGTTGCTCACGCACGCCGCCGGGCGCGATCGCGAGGTCGCGGTTCGGGGCGCGCTCGGCGCGGGCCGCTCTCGGATCGTACGTCAGTTCCTGACGGAAGCAGGGATCGTCTCTGTGTTGGGCGGAATTCTGGGACTTGGCTTGGCGGTCATTGGGATTCGTGGTCTCATAGCGGTGATGCCTCCTTGGTTCCCCCGCGTGGACGAGATTGGGCTCAACCCGCGCGTGCTGATATTCACCGCCACCATCGCTGTACTTACCAGCGTCCTCGTCGGTCTCGCGCCGGCGCTGCAAGGCGCGAAACTGAACATGATAGACACTCTGAAGGAGGGTGGGCGCGGCGGCACGGCCGCCAAGAGCCTGCGACTGAGGAAGGCGCTGGTGGTGGGCGAGGTGGCGCTCGCGCTGGTACTGCTGGTCTCGTCGGCGCTGCTCGTTCAGGCGTTCGTGCGGGTTCGCTTGGCCGATCTGGGCTTCGATTCTTCGGATGTGCTGACGCTAAGGCTGACCTTACCGGAGGCGGACTACCCCGATACCGTGGCTGTCGCGGCCTTCCACACGCGCTTGTCTGAAGCGATCCGGTCAATACCGGGCGTGGAGGCCGTGGGGGCTTCCTCGAACCTCCCGCTACGTGGGAGCAGCGGGACCTACTACTGGCTGCCCGGCGAGACGATCGAGGACGATTCACAGCGGAGAATCACCAACTACCTCAGCGTGCTGCCCGGATACTTCGCCGCGTTGGATGTCCCACTGATTCGTGGGCGTGGTGTCGAGGAGAGCGATCGCGCCGGGATGCGTAGCGTCATCGTCATCAACGAGACGATGGCTCAGTTGCATTGGCCGGACGGCGATCCTATCGGGCAGCAGGTCCAGTTCTACTCGGGCCCACGGGAGGTCGTTGGGATCGTGGCAGACACTCGAGACCAGGGAGCAGACAAT
>JBDHHL010000552.1:0-3129 GCA_039589375.1 Gemmatimonadota bacterium
ATCCATGACGACATAAACGACCTGGCGGTTGTCGGCGCGGGACCCTGTGGGCTGGCCGCGGGTGTGGCGGCATCGCGAGCCGGCCTGAGCTGCCTCCTCCTGGACCGGGGCTGCGTGGTCAACTCGCTGGTAGGCTACCCGATCCGCATGACGTTTTTCAGTACGCCTGAGAACTTGGAGATCGGCGACGTCCCGTTCATCTGCTCAGCCGGCAAGCCCACCCGTGACGAGGCGCTGTCCTACTACAGACGGGTGGCGCAGCATTTCGGCCTCGATGTCCGCATGTACGAGGAAGTGCTCGGCGTCGAGGGTGTGAAAGGGGACTTCAGGATCCAAAGCCGGGGGCGAGGCGAAGTCGAAGCGACATACCGTGCGCGCAATGTCGCCATAGCCACAGGCTACTTCGATATGCCCAACCTGATGAACGTGCCGGGAGAAGAGCTGCCGAAAGTCACGCACTACTATCGCGAAGCCCATCCCTACTTCGACCAGGACTGCCTTGTGGTCGGCGGTGGCAACTCGGCCGTAGAGGCCGCGCTCGACCTCTGGCGAACCGGTGCCCGGGTAACGCTGGTGCATTTCCTGGAAGACTTCGATTCCGGAGTGAAGCCGTGGGTACGCCCGGACATCGAGAACCGTGTGAAGGAGAGCTCGATCAGGGGCCTGTTCCGTACGCGCGTCACTGAGATCGGCGCGGACTACGTCACCCTCCGGGGCGAGGAGGACGGGCGGATCGAGCGGCTTGCGAACGACTGGGTGTTCGCGATGACGGGTTACACACCGAACACGAGCTTCTTGAGAGGTTTGGGAGTGGCGGTGGATGCCGAGAGCGGCATTCCTCGCCACGACCCGGACACGATGGAGACGAACGTCCCCGGCATCTTCGTCGCCGGCGTACTCGCTGCCGGCTTCGACGCCAACCGCATCTTCATCGAGAACGGGAAGCTGCACGGCGAGCAGATCGTCTCGGCCATCCTGAACGCGCCGTAGCGCAACGAACCGGCCGACCTACGCCTTCAGCGGCTCGGAGCCCACCAGAATGACACAACTACGGGACGGTCGAATATCGCCTGCGGTCTAGTGGGATGCTGTCGGTGAGGTGGTATTGTGTGCTTGGGGAAATGAGATATGGGGAGTGGGGGATTGGAGCGGGGGAGTGATCTCAGGACTTCGCGTCGTGAGACACCCCACTAGTTCCAAACCAACCCGTGCTCGGAAGCGTCAGTCCACTCGGTCGCAACGCGGGCCTTCGCCGGTGCTCGTGAATTTGCCCTCTGCAATTGCAAGGCGAACCAGCAGCTCAAATCTAGGAGGGGTCGGTAACTATTTGTCTCGTGGGTGATTCCCCGCATCGTTCTCTTCCTCTCGTTAACGTTTCCTTGATCGCGCAGTCCACTGAGTGGAGTTAGTGGTACGCGGCCAGCTTCTGTATGTTCGGCGCCCATTCTTCTTTGCTCTGAACCAGGTACTTGGCCTGAACTTCGCTCCAGCGAACCCGCCGCTGGCAATGCTGGCAGAGCACCCAGTCTCTCCCGTACCCGACCCAAACGCACTCGCCGATCTTGTGGCAGTGGGGGCAGCGCATGAATTTCGTCTTCGGCATTTTCGGTTCTCCTTCCAACTTGGCGGCCTTCTCTACTTCCTCCGCGGCATGGAAAGAGCAGGGGGCGTACCAGCCTCGTGCCACACGTCTTAACTGCATATTTTGCATTGGCTTACGGCGAAAAGTCAGTGAGTAGATGACGGTCCGGAATCGGTGCCGTCGTTACCGTACGGTAACCGAAAAGGGAACCGTTACCTGGCGGTAAACGAAGTGCTAGAGTGCCCTCAGGACGCCGAGGGGAGACGTATGACGCTTGGCTCCTCGCCGAATCGTCGCCCTAGGGCTGTTAGATAGGACTCCAGCGTGTCGTGGTGGCCGAACACGAAGCGGGCCATGAAACGGAAGAGCGGGTTGTAGATCTCACCGTCCTCGGTGAGGGTCACCGTGCAGCCCTCGACGGAAGCTGAGAGCTCGTAAGTCCACGTACCACTGAAGGGCAGGTCCTCGGCGCCGATGCGGGTCACCAGCCGCCTTGGCGGTTCGGCCACGACAACCTCGAGCGGCAACTCGTCACCGTACTTGTCTAGCTGCGACCAAACCTCACGGCCGGGCGTATCGGGCAACCGATTCAGCGTCACCACGTGTGGCCACCACGTCGGGTAGCCGGCGAAGTCGCGGATGGCGGACCAGACGGAGTCGGCGGGCTGGTTCAAGGTTATGGATGCTGCAGCCACGTGTCGGCTGGGAAGAGCCCTGCCGATGAGGGTCATCGCGAGGAAGATCGCGATGAATAGGGCTACAGCGGCGAGTAGCCACTTGAGCTTCGACATCAGCTCGTCTAGCGGGAAACGATGTTCTTCAACAAGAACATCACGTTGGCGGGCCTCTCGGCCAGCCGACGCATGTACCAGGGGAACCACGAATCCCCGTAGCTGATCAGTACGCGCATGACGTAGCCGTCTGCGGCAAGCCGAGTCTGAGCTTCGCGCTGGATCCCGTAGAGCATCTGGATCTCGAACGCGTCCTTAGGCAGTCCAAGCGCGTTGGCCCGGTGGCAGATCTCGCTGACGATTCTGGTGTCGTGCGTTCCAAACAAGGCGCTGACGCCGTCATCGCGCTTACGAGCCTGGAGCAGTACATCGGTCAACTCGAGGAACTTGGCGTCCACGTCCACCTTGCGGTGATAGGCTACTTCACGCGGTTCCTTGTATGCCCCTTTGACGAGGCGAATCGCGGGAGCCAGCGGTAGAAGGCTCTCGAGATCGGCCGGTGTTCGGTAAAGGTAGGATTGGAGGCAGAGGGTCACGTTCGCGTGCTCGGAGCGCAGACGGCGAAAGATCTCGATCGTGCGGTCGACGTACGAGCTGTCCTCCATGTCCACGGCTACGGACCGACCCAGTTCGTCGGCAGTCCAGGTCTATGCCCAGCTGCGTCGGCTTGATCGAGAGCCCGGAGTCGTGCTCCAGTTCGTGCATCCGGTCGAGCGAAGCGAGGTAGTGCTGGGTCACCGCCTCCGCTTCATCGGCGCGTGTAACGTTTTCGCCGAGCATGGACAGGATGGTGACCATCCCCTTTTCGATCAGCGT
>JBDHHL010000553.1:0-2945 GCA_039589375.1 Gemmatimonadota bacterium
GCCGAGATCGCCGGCTCGAGTGCTTCGGCGATCGACACCACCGGCGCGTAGTTGATCTTGAAGATCTGGGTCTGGAGCGCGACCAACTGCTGGCGTTCCTGGAGGTTCTCAAGTCTGTCAACACGGATGATGCCCGTTGCCGTCTCTACGGCCGTCAACCCGTGCGAATCGAGAATCGCCTTCAACGCGAGGTCCCAAGGCTGATTCCTGATGTTGGCCGTCACGGCCCCCTCGACACCCACACCGGGTACGAACGACTTGCCGGTGAACTCGGCGAAGTTACCCAAGACGTCCCGGATGTCCGTGTCCTCGAACGTGACGGTGATGCGCGGCATCTGGCTGAACAGCTCGGCTTCCTGCCGAAACGTCACCTGCTGGCGAGCCGGCGCCTGTTGTGGTGCCACCCGCTCGGTCACCTCCGGCGTCGGGGTCGGATCCGGCGTTGCGGGTCTGGCGGGAGCGCTCGCCCATGACTCGAACGCGTCGCCGGCGAGGTTGGGGAACGAGACTCTGATCTCGCTTCCCTGCCGCGTTAGCGTGTAGCTCGTCGGCGCGGTGAGCTCCACCACGACACGCACGACGTCATCGCGGAACTGGCTGGTCCGGACCCGCACGACGCCGCCACGATTGATGTCCTCGAAGTTGGCCTGCGACAGCGCGTGTCGGGCACCCTTCAGATCCACAATCAAGCGCGGCGGGTTGGTGAGCAGGAAGTCGGAGTAGCTTACCTCATCGCTCGTCAGCACCACGACCTCGGTGTAGCCGGCGACCGGCTCAACTCTAAGCTCGGTCACGTCGGCCGGTTCGCTGCCCACGGCCGCTGCCCACGCCAAGAAAAACGCCTGGAGCATCATCCTTGCTCCTCCTCTTCTTCTTTCCGTATGTGCAGCGTCTCACTTCTCGTCACGCCGAACTGGGTGACCTGGAAGACGACCGCGTCCGGCCGGATCTCAACCACACGTGCGTTGCCGACGGCATCGCCGCGTCGTATGCGGTAACGTTTGTCTGTGGCGCGATCGATCAGGGTCGCCACGCTCCCGTAGGAGCCTCCGTAGATAACGCCGACGAGGTCCAGGCTCTCGAATTGAGGGCCGACATCCTCCAGCGTCAGTAGGCTCACGAACGGATTGCGCCGGCCGTCCGTTGGGTACACGAACCTCTCACGCCGATAAACGGCCTCTCCGCTGGCTTGGCCCGGGGCCTGCGCCTGCGCGCTGTCCTGGACCGCCGACGTATCCTGGACTGCCGACACCGTCGCAGGCGGTGCCGCCAGGCCGGATATGGCGATAACGAGTATCAGGACTCCGCTAGCCACTTGCAGCTGCTCCTTCGGCTTCTCCCGTCGGCGTCTCGACCGGAACTCCGAGCACGAACGTCTCGATGTTCAGCGACACTTCCAGCGGTGCTTCCATGTTCCGTGTCGCCCTGCTCCGAGGCGCCGGCGAAATCTGAATGTTGGTCGGCTTGATGATCCGTGGCAGCGAGGCGATACGCGCGAGGTACGTGCCCACAGCATGGTAGTCGCCGAGCACGGACAGCTCCCACGTCTGCTTCATGTAGAACTCGCCGGCCTCGACGGCCTGAGGCCGAATCCGGGTCAGCTCTACGCCCGTCATCTGCGCTTGGTTGGAGATGGCGTCCAGCAACTCGGGCACCTCCTCCGACTCGGGGATGAACTCCTCGAAGATCAGGAGCTGCTGCTCCTGGACTCGGAGCCGCTCTTGCAAGTCGTCCCTGCGAGCCGCGAGCGCTCTCGAACGCCGGTTCTGGGTCTCCAACACGTTCAGGTCGTCTTCAGCCACCTGGATGCTCTCCGCCCTGGGAGTTAGCACGTATTGGAACCCGACGAACCAGATCGCTCCAACGAGGATGAGCATCAGGAATAGGGCCTGTTTCCGCCCCCTTGGATCCGCCGGTAACACAGCCACGGCCTCTACTCTCCTACCAGAATAATCGGCTCGGTAGAGATCGCCGTGGAGTCCGGCATCTGATACCGAGCCATCAGAACGAAGTTGTTTACCAGTCTCTGCCCTTGCTGCGACTGCTCCTGCGACACCAGTCGGACATCCCGTATGAACGGTGATGCTTCCAGGTCTCGCATGAAACGCGTGAGCGCGGCGGTCAGACCCGTCATCCCGTCAATCCGGAACTCGACTTCGCTGCCAAGACCCGCCGTCTGCTCCATTCCTACCAGCCACGTGAACTCGGGAAGCGCGTTGCTGACATTGTCGAGGATATGCGCCCAGACATAGCGGTCCGTATCGATCTCACGAATGATACGAACCTTCTGCAAGAGCGTGTCTCGTCGCGCGCTCAGGCTGTCCGCCGCCGCGATCGCTTCCGCGTAACGCACGGAGTCCTGGCGCTCTTGCTGGAGCTGATCCTCGACTTGACCGAGCGTCACGCCTTGGGTGACGAACGTGAACGCAAGGTGGAGTGCTGCCAAGATCGTGAGCACCACCACACCTATGACCCAAGGGTCGCCCCTCACCATGTCTCTCAGCCCCGGCACCTTCGGGACTGACGGCTTTCTCCTGCCCTTGGGTCGCGCCGCTCCCCGCTTGCCCCCGGGGAGCAGGTTCATTTCAATGAGCGCCATCGCACAATCCGTCCGAACGAGAGTTCATTGATTGCTTGGGCGTCAGGCAGCGCGTCGCAGAGCCAATCCGACCGGCAGCACCAGCATCGGTGCCATGTCGGCGATCGAGATCAGGTCAAAGGCTCCCGGCTCCACGTCCACACGCTGCACCGGATTGGCGATCTCTGCTGGCACCTGTAGCCGCTCAGCGAGCGCTTCCGCCATCCGGAGTACCCGCGCACCACCACCACACACGTAGATTCTGGTCAGTCCGGCCTGCGTCGAACTCGCCTGCAGGAACGCGGCGGCGCGTTCCACCCCCAGCGCCACCTCCTCGGCCCGCTGGCTGATGAAGCTCTCGAGTTCT
>JBDHHL010000554.1:0-2929 GCA_039589375.1 Gemmatimonadota bacterium
GTCAGCTCGGGGACCATCACGGATGAGATGGTCCAGGAATATATCGACGAGCACGAGGGCGAGCAGATCGCTGACGACAGTCGATTTCCAATCGACAACCCTTAGAACCCCTCGCCTTACAGGCGAGGGTAGTTCAGCTCCACGACCGCACGCTTGAACTCGGCCTCTGAGATGCGAGTGTACGGGTTGACGTGGACGTCGTCGATCGTCTGCACGAGGAAGTCGATGTCCTCAACGATCTTTGGGCGCGACAACAGTCGGGAGAGATCTTCAGGCCGCAGCGGCTGGGGCGGATCGGGTGCCGTGATCACGGCGCCGACCACGGCGGCGGCGAGAACTGCCAGCACCGTCAAAGCCAGGGTCACAGCAACCCGAGGACCGAACCGTCTGGGCCCAAGCTTCATTATCGTCTCGGCTTTCCCAAGAATTTGCGACAGACCAGATGTTTGGCGCGAGGCGCCATCGTGTCAAATCAGGTCGAGTATTCGTCCTGCGCTGTGTGGCCGGGGTGGCGGGCCGGAAAGTGCCACGTGCATCGAGTACAGTACACAGGCGGACGTGAGACCGCTATTGCAAAGCCCGGAGGATCTCTCCGGGCTTTGCGTATATTGGCTCATCGGCCAAACCTTTTCATCCGTCCAGCTGTCTAACCTTTCGACTCAGAAGCCCACTCAACACGGAGCCCAGACCATGACCCGACGACGACACCTCTCTATATGTCTCATTCTGTGCATGATCCTGCCAGCGGCCCTGGCCGCCCAGGACTGGCCCGAGCTGCCTCCCGACCTCCCGGACGAGGACAAGCTCTACGGCCTCTCGCTCATCTGGCAGGAGGCGAACTACAACTTCGCGTTCTTCGACCAGGTGCCGGAACTGGATTGGGACAGCGCCTACAGGGCGTTCATGCCGCAGGTCTTGGCCAGCAAATCCAGCTACGAGTACTACCAGACGCTCAAGCGGTTCGTGGCCCTACTAGAAGACGGTCACACGAGGGTCTGGCTGCGCGGGGTGGCCGGGGTGTACGAGTCCTATCCCTGGGTGTTGACCGAGAACGTCGAGGGCCGGGTGCTGGTGACCAACGTCGGCCGCTCGCTGGAGAACGAGCTGCCGGTCTTCTCCGTCATCGAGACCATCGCCGGTGAGCCTGCGGTTGAGCGCGCCCTGAGAGAGCACGGGCCGTACACCTTCGCCAGTACCGACCACGACCGCGCCAACCGGATACTGGGAAGGGCTCTTTACGGACCGCCGGATGAGCCGGTCCATATCACCTTCGTTACGCCGGAGGGCGAAGAGGGCGAGCTGACGCTCGAGCGCGATCGGCGGACGCGGGAGGACGAGTGGCTTCTGCCCACGTCGTCGGATCGCCCGCGCTTCGAGTTCCGCTGGCTGGACGACGAGATCGGCTACATGGCGCTGAGCAGCTTCAACGAAGCGGGCGTGGTGGATGATTTCCAGGCAGCGCTGCCGGAGCTCTATCGCGCGAGAGCTCTGGTCATCGACATCCGGAAGAACGGCGGCGGCAGCAGCAGCAACGGCTACAAGATCGCCGCTTATCTCACCGACGACACGCTGGAGACCTCCGCCTGGAAGACCCGCGAGAACGTGGCCGCCTTCAAGGCGTGGGGACGGTTCAACGAGCGCTACCAGGACTACAGCGACATGAACGCCTGGCACGACGGCGGTACGCACGGCGAGCTGGAGCCGGCGGAGGGCCGCCGGCTCATCGTGCCGACGGTGGTCCTCCAGGAGAACGCCACCTTTTCCGCGGCGGAGGATTTCCTGGTCGCCATCGAGAAGGTCCCGCAGATCACCACGATAGGCCGGCCCACCGGCGGGAGCACGGGACAGCCGCTCGTCATCGAGCTGCCGGGCGGCGGCTTCGTGAACATCTGCACCAAACGGGACACGTATCCCGACGGCCGCGACTTCGTCGGGATTGGCATCGCGCCCGATATCTTCGTCGAGCAGACGATAGCGGACGTGCAGCAGGGCAGGGACCCGGCCCTCGATCGCGCGTTGGCACTGTTGAAGGAAGAATTGTCGGAATAGAATCGAGATTGATGAAGACACATACACGACAGACCCTGCGCTCGGCGATAACGCTCGGCGCCCTGCTCGGGCTCGCCGCCTGCGGCGGCGAGCCGCGCGCGCGCGCGGGTGACGAGTGGCAGGCGACGATCGACACGGTGGGCGATACCATCACCGTCCGCACCGTGAGCGGTAGCGTGTGGGGCGACACGGCGACGCTGGTGCCCGAGGTGACGATCGGCGCAATGGAGGGTGCGGACGAGTACCTGTTTGGCAACCCGGTATCGATCGCTGTGGGCGAGGACGGTGTGATCTACGTGCTCGACCGGCAGGTCCCCGTCGTTCGCGCCTACGCGCCCGACGGAACTTATCTGCGCGACCTGGGCCGCGAGGGCGGCGGACCCGGCGAGTACCGGACCCCGAACAGCATCGCGGTGCTCCCGGACGGGAGACTCCTGGTTCGCGATCGCGGCAACGTCAGGAACGACGTGTTCGGCCCGGACGGCGAGTACCTGACCGAGTGGCCGGTTGTGAGCCGGTTCGGAACGCTGCGACGTCTTTACGTGGACAGCGCCGGCAACAGCTACGTGACCAGCCTGGCTGAGGTGGGACTACCGCCGTGGGAGTGGACGTACATCCTGCTGCGCTACGGCCCGGACGGCGAGTTCCGCGACACTCTCCTCGCGCCCTCTTGGGACCACGAGTTCGCCCGGGTCACCGCAGCGGACGACAACAGCTCGAACTCGAGGTCAGTGCCGTTCACCGCCGAGGTCCATTGGACGATGAGCCCCCTGGGCTACTTGGTCGGCGGCTTGAGCAGCGACTACCGGATCGACCTTTTCCGCACGGACGAGCCGCACCTCCGCATCGAACGCCACTGGACGGCCGTCCCGGTCAAAGC
>JBDHHL010000554.1:2936-4457 GCA_039589375.1 Gemmatimonadota bacterium
TATCCTGGCTGGCGCTGGAACGGGCCGGCGGTGCCCGAGACCAAGCCGCCGTTCCGAGGCCTATTCACCAGTTGGGAGGGCGACGTCTGGGTGCTGCTCTCGCAGGAAGGGCGTCCGGTGATACCCGAAGAGCAGGCGCTCGAGGAAGAGCGTAGCAGCGGCTGGGTGACGCTGCGTTACGAAGAGCCGCCGGCGTTCGACGTTTTCGATCCGCACGGTCGCTACTTGGGCCATGTGAAGGTGCCGGAGTCGTTCCAGATCCGGCCCGAGCCCATCGTACGCGGCGACTACGTGTGGGCGGTGACGCGGGACGAGCTCGATGTCGCCTCGGTCGTGCGGTTCCGAATCGTGCGCCCCGGTGGTGCAGCGGAGATAGTAAGAGAAGCTGCGATCAGGCGCAAAAAAAAGCGAGGAAGAGCTTGCCATATTCGACTTGCTAACGAAACCCGAGATGGGGCTTACCGGCTGAGCGTAAGCAGGTCAAGGACGTCGCTCGCGAGCTACTCGCTGTCCTGAAGAGCGAGAAGCTCGTGTTGGGCTGGCGCAAGCGGCAGCAGTCACGGTTTGAGGTTCGACTGGCGATCGAGGTTGAACTGCACAAGCTGCCGGGAACCTACGCGAAGCCAATATAACAGGCAAAGTGCCACAGTGCCGGTCTCACCTTCTTCCTGAGCTTTCTCGCGCTGGTCGGACTTATTGGAAGTTGTGATAGTCGCATTCTCGTCGCTCTGGACCGTCGGTTTCTTGCCTCTCGCTCGTCTCCAGTGTAGAACCCCGTTCGGGTCGTGCACCGCGGCTGAAGAGGTCCTCCAGCGTAGTGCACGGATCGGCCAGCCCTTCAGTGTGGATTATCGCTCCGCTTGCGATTACGCGTGCCGCGTCTACCACAGACTGTTGGGCTCGCGCAACACCATGACCCTTCTCGGGATGCCCGACAGCTAAAGAGTGGCGTGATGCTCTTTTATTAACGGGAGACCCGTGCCAGGCCCGAGCCATGCAACAAAGCCCCCTAGATCCGCTAGCGATAATGAATAGGGGGCCCCAGGGTCGGTGAGGGCCCTGCGGTCCTCGACCTTGCGCGAGCTCGCTCTCGGGCACGGTCTTGGCTCCCCTCACGCGACGCGAGCCTCTGACGGAAGGGTTCAGATTGACAGCTGTGCCAATTGAATTGCTGCTCGCCCTCGTGCAGGACGCCTCGTCGGCCGCGACGCCCGTTGCTGCGCAGGGATCGTCCGGGTTCCGCAGTCTGTGGAACGTCACCGAGCAGGCCGGTCCGTTGCGGTGGCCCATCTTCGCCGTGTTGGGGATCGGCCTCGCGCTCGTCATCGGCAAAATGTACGACTTGCTCAGGGATCGGTCGCACGCCGCCGGGTTGCTCAGCACGGATTACCGCCCACTGAGCTTGCCGGACATCACGGCCCTCGTAGCGCGGCAGCGGGAGAGCATGGTGGCGCTCCTGCAGTCCACGATGCTCAACGTGTACCACACGCGCCCCAGCGAGAGCATGTTGCACGACGAGAT
>JBDHHL010000555.1:0-5514 GCA_039589375.1 Gemmatimonadota bacterium
GGCTGAGGTCCGCTTCCGGGTGACGCTCGAGGATGGCTGGGCCCGAGCCCCGTACGTCGAAGTCGGACTTGTCCCCGACAACTCCTAGTGGTCAGCGTCGGTGTGCCTCGAGCCGTGCCGAATAGTCGCGTGCGGACTTCAGCTCGTAGTCGGCCGACGCGACCTCCGTGACGTGCGCCCTGTAGTCACTCACACCATCGGCGTCGGCGATCTCGAGCCTCGCTACCACGACTCCTCTGCTCGGGAACGTCGCGCCAGCCTCCGCAATCACGAGGAGCTTCAGCCAGCCTTTGCCCTCGCGGCTGAAGAGTCTGTAGCCGTTCGCGGCGTGAACCGCCACGACGTCACCGACGACAGTCACCGCAGCGGCCCTGTCGCCTTCATCCGGAGCAGCCAACACCAGATCGAGTTGGGGCGCTCCCGGCCCCGTGCTGTCGCCACAGCCAGCGAGTGCTGCGACTGTGAGAATCGCTAGCCAGCGGAACAACCGGAGGAATAGGCGATCGTTCCGCATCACGTCCCCCCTTTGCTTAGGCTGTCGAGCAACGCCGGACTCACCTGCGTGGCGGTCGCGTCGAGCCAGGCAAGGAAATCGCCCAGGTCAAGCCAGCCGTTGCCATTGCCCAGATCATCGAGAAAACGCTCCACGATGCTCTGCAGTCGCGGCCCGCCCAGAAGCGCGGCGGCGAATTGCTCGGTGGACGGCGCGTCGACCAAGTTCAGCGTCACTTCAACCGTCTGCGGGCTGTTGGTGGCGGCCTGTGACGTCAGCTCCACGACGGCGGAGCGAGTACCGCCAGCCAGGCCGGCGATCCTCGGCGACAGCACCAGCTCGACGGGCACGCCGTCCCTTGTAGCGAGGGACGCCTCCAGCCAGCCGCTGCTACCAAGGGTGTACTCGATGCCTGCCAACCTTAGATCCGCCAGCGTAGCTCCACCCGTATTGCTGATCACCACACTGCGCGGAGGCGGGTCGCCGAATCCGTGCATCGCGTCGAATTCGATCACCATCGAGGAAAGGCTGATCCGCGGCGGCAACACCGTGAACGCGGCTGTGACGCTCTCTTCTCCGTTGACCCAAAACGCACAGCTGGATCGCGTTCCTTCGCAGTTTCCGCTCCAGCCATCGAATCGCGAAGTGAGCGGGCCATCGTGCACAGGTTGCGCCGCCAGAGTCACCAGCGTTCCGAGCCGGAAGTCGGCGCTGCACGCCTCGGAGCCGTGCTCTGCCCCGCAAGCGATGCCAGCGGGCACGCTGGTCACGCTTCCTGCGCCGTCACCCACAAACGTCACGGCGAGTGAGAAATCGGGGATCGGGGTCTGATAACGGATCGTGACCACGGTCTCGTCCGACCCGGCGGTCGGCTCGACGGTGACGGCGATCTGTTTGTCCAAATCGATGAAGCTTTCATCGGTCTCCCAGCGTGCGCCGTGGTCATTGGGGTCGCCGTTCGCGTCGGCATCGACGACCCTCGCCGGTCGGTCCCTGCCTCCGACAACCTCGTGCATCACGACCGCATCACCCGGGATCTCCCAGTCGTAACCGACCCGTCGGCGCGCCTCGACCGTGTAGTATGGCCCATCGCCGAACGGGAGCCTGACCATCAGGTATTCCCCTCCCGTAGGCAGTGCATCGAGCGGCCCCACCGCGATCGTCTCGGTGCTGCCCGCAGCGGGCACGTAGATGCGGTCGGCCGGGATCCACCCCAGTCGGTCCTTGTGATACGCGATCGTGTGGACGCCGACGCACCCGAATTCCGGATCCCTGACTCTGCACACGCCATTCCCGCTCATCACATCCCAATCGGAGTCGTATGTGTTCTCGTACGGTCCGGAGGAATGAGGCAGCCCGAATCCGTGCCCCATCTCGTGCGCCAGCACCGCCTGGTTGCTGTAGCCCCAAGGCGGTTCCCAGGTCATGCGGTAGCGGATCACCTGGCCATCGCGATCGAGCGTCCATCCGCCTCCCCAGGCGCAGCAGCCTAGCCCCTCGTTGAACATAAGGTTGATGCCGACGTAGTCGGGGAAGTAGACGTCGGCGTCGGCGACGCCCGTGCAATCCTCGGCTAGCGCGCCGAAAGCCACTTCGTCGTCACCGTCATCGTCCATGTCCCATATGTAGTGTGAGCGCGGCTGCGGGAGTTCGTACCAACCGAACGCTTGGCTGCCGACGATGTTGATTTGATCGTACGAGACTTCCCGCCAGTAGTGATCCAAACCGGGCTTCACGCCGCCGAACATCGCTTCGAAGTAGCTGACCGGATGCGGCTCCGTCGCTATGTCGGCGAAGCGGCAGAGCAAGTTCACCCAGGGTTGGCTGCCCATCACCGGTGCCTCTGCCGCGGAGGTGCGCGGCACGATTTCCGGCTCCAGCCATACAGAGCGGACGCTGACGGCTTGCGGCTGAGCAGGCGCGCCGGGCAGTCGCGGTTCCGCTTCACCTTCGATCGTGACGCGCCGACCGCTCAGCCGAGATATCCCACCTAGATCGCGAACCTGAGCGGCGCCCAACCGCAGCTCGTAGGTGCGCGCGAAGTCATCTACAAGGAAGACACGGTGGCGGGGCGGGCCCTCGACTGGATCGCCCCAGACGACTTCCAGGCTACCGGTGACGGCCACCTGCTGGACAACATCTGCGGTGCGGCTCTGCGTCAGACCTGTACCGGCGACAGCGCCCACGCCGGCGAGAACAGCAACCGCCGACAGAACACGAAAGAGGCCGAGTCGTACAGGTCTTGGTGTCAACACCTTCTCCGCAGTTCGCGCTGTTCTCTACAAGTTACTGTTCCCTGCGCACGAGGCTAGCCGCCAGCCGTTGGTCGAGGATTCGCCTCGGCTTGCGAGCCCCAGACGGCACCGCCATCCTTTGCCCATGCCCGACCCGGCACACCTGCTGATGCTGGCCGCGGCCGCTGCCAGAGTGGAGGCGCGCTACGAGCTCAGCGAGTCGCTCGATTCGCTCCGCCTGAGCCTGATTCGATTTCCCGATCAGCGTGTCGAGCCGGAGAAGGTCGAGGGGATCGAGCCGGGAACGCGGTGGGAAGCAAAGCCGGGACTTACCTGGTTATCGGTTCCTATGACAGCAGGCGATAGGAACCGCATCGCCCGACTGCGCTATCGCGTGACCGGTCCGCTCGCCCGGATTCCCATCCCGGTACCGGAGGCACCGGCCGAGCCAGGTCTGGGAGCCGTGACGCTCACGGTGCGCGGGGTCCCCTCCGGCCGGCTCTTGGAAGGCTTCCCACGCCTGGTACGGGCGCCCGATGGTTCGGCAGAGGCCCGACTGGACAACGTGCCCGCCTTCTTTCGCCCGCCGCCCTCGAGCGAGGCATGGTCGGTGAACCGCGGAGCCCAGTGGTTCGTGGTGTTACTCGTGGCCGGCGCCAGCGCTGCCTGGGCCCTTCGGGCACGGCGGCGAAAACGGGCGCCAGGTGGGCCCTAGCCCCGTGGGTCTCGTTCTCCCGGTCGTCCTCGTCGGCTACTTCGGGCTGGTTCTGGCCATCGCGGTCTGGACTGCCTTCCGTACCCATACCGAGGAGGACTTCCTCGCGGCCGGTCGATCCATTGGGCCGGTCGTCGGCGGCGCCGTCCTCGCGGCCACGCAGATCAGCGCCGGGACAGTCGTCGGCACTTTGGGCCGCCACTACCTGACCGGGGTCTCGTGGTGGTGGATCTGGTTCGGCCTCTGGGCGGGTTGGCTGGTCTCCGCCTTTCTCGTGGCACCCAAGCTGCGGCGATTCGGCGCGCTCACCGTCCCCGACTACATCGGACACCGCTTTCGCAGCGAGCGGGCTCGCGCGCTGGCGGCAACGCTGATCATCGTCTCCTACACCATCTACCTAGTGGCCCAATTCCAGGCGAGCGGCGAGATCGCCCTGGCGGTTTTCGGCATTCAGCCGCTAACCGCCATGCTAATCGTCGTGGCGAGCACGGCGCTCTACACGTTGCTGGGCGGCGTACGAAGCTCCTCATACATAGAGTTCCTGCAGACGCTCATTATGGTGGCCGGCCTCGTGGTGGCCATCCCCGTGCTGGCCGACCACGTCGGCGGTCTCGGCCGGGCGGTGAGCTTCCTCCAGTCGCTCGATGGGAGGCTCATCGGATGGTACTACGGACCCAAGGAGATCCTGGCGTTCGGGGTCGCCTTCGGGCTCTCCATCGCCGCCGCTCCCTACGAGATGACTCGTTTCTACTCGATGCGCGACGAGCGTACCGTGAAACAGGCCATCGCGGTGTCCATCGGTTTTCAACTCGTCATCGGGCTCTCGGTGATGGCCATCGGGCTGTTCACTCGCGTCCTCTTTCCGACGCTCGCCTCCGAGGATCAGGCCAGTTCCGTCATGGCGTTCGAGGTTTTGCCGCCTATCGTCGGTGCACTCCTGATCGTCGCGATGCTGTCGGCCATCATGTCCACCGTGAACTCGATACTCCTGGTGACGGGCGCCGCTGTGGCGCACGATTTGTACGGCAAGTTCGTGCGACCAGACGCCAGCCAGGCCCGCTTGTTGACCGTGAACCGAATCGCTATCGTCGTGCTGGCGATCATCCCCGTTTTCTTTGCCCTGCAGAAGTACGGCGACGTGCAGGCCATCGTTGTAGAGCAGTCCAAGTTCATTGCCAGCTTCTTCTTCGTGCCCGTCGTCATCGGACTCAATTGGCGGCGTGGTACGGCTGCCGGCGCCGTCGCAGCGATGCTCGGCGGTTTCCTCGCCTGCCTTGTCTGGGAATTCACTGGCCAGCGCGGATTCGCGAGCCACGGGATAGACGCCGTCGAGGTAGGAGTCCTTACCTCCCTTGTCTTATTCATCGTGGTCTCGCGGTTCACTCGCCCTGTGCCCGAGGAGAACCTGCGGACATTCTTCCCGACGCGTGACAGTCCGCCGCGACGAGACTGAGAATCGCCCAGAGAATCAATCGGCCCCCGGCACAAACGCTCACCAGAGTAATCTCCATGAGACACACCTGGGCGTTCCATCCGCGAGCCGCGATACTGCCCCGGCTACAACCCGGTTGCCCCGTTTCCTCAGACAACAAGCATGGAAGTGTAGGTCCCTTGACGAACACGGCCAGAAAACGCACCGGCGAGCGCTGTGCTGCGATGCTGAAGATCGTCGCCTCGCGACCTAACTGGAGCGGAAGTCACGGGAGGATCTGGTATTGGTAGGCCGCGGTTGCAGGGATTGACGTCCGATCGCCGGGCGCCAAGTTTGCTTGGTTTCCCCATAGCCCACAACCAGAGGAGGAAGTCCCATGAAACGCGGACCAAGCGCGCCAATTCTCGCGGCTCTCATCGTCGGGCTTGCCGCCTGTGCGCAAGAGCGCGAGCAACCCGCCATGGAGCAGGAAGCCACCGGAGCCGAGATGGAGTCGGCAGCTGCTGCCGGCCAGGTCTACCCCAACATCCCGGCGGAAGTTGTTTTCGAGAACGAGCGGTTCGTCGCCCAGCGCCTCAGCACCGTGCCGGGCCAGTGGGCCGGAGAGCACTCCCACACCGGAGGCCAGCTGGTGGTGGTG
>JBDHHL010000556.1:0-2916 GCA_039589375.1 Gemmatimonadota bacterium
CCTCTTGCCCGTGGCAGTGAGTGCATCGTTGTTGAAGAACCCGAAGGCACTGAAGCGGAACTCGTCGCCTCCCGAGGGAGTCAGGATGTTGATGATTCCGCCGAGGGCCCTTCCGTGCTCTGCCTCATATCCCCCCTGCTGGACCTGGACTTCTCCAACGAAGTTGTAGGGTAGCTCCGTTCCGCCGAGGCCGCGGTACGGATCCGTGACGTTCAAGCCCTCGATGTAGTAGACGTTCTCGAGGCCCGTGCTGCCCCCGATGTTGACGGGATCCGGGTCAAACTGCTCCAGGTAGCTCGTGTTAGCCTGGGGCAAGAGCGCAATCACCGACTGGTAGTCACGGTCGATCGGCAGCGTCTCGTACATGTCACGAGTCAAGTTGGCGCCTGTGGTCGCGCTGGCCGGGTCGATGACGGTGCGTCTCGCCGAGACTATGATAGGCTCTAGCTCAACTGGCTGCGGCTGCAGCCGTATCTCACCCAAGGTCGTCGTGCGCCCCAGCTGGATCGGAACGTCCTCCAAGTCCATTGCCCGGTAGCCGATCGTCCTGATGCTCACCGAGCACAATCCAGCTGCCAGACCCACGGCTCGGAAATAGCCCCTGGAATCGGTAGCTACGGTGCGCGTGCCCTGAATACTCGGACCGCTTAGACTGACCGACGCCCCAACAATCGGCCGATCGTCAGGAGTGAGGATCCGGCCCTCCACGTTGCCAGCTACTTCTTGGGCGCTCGCCGCTCCACATAGGGCGGCGCAGAGGACAGGAACGACCCACGCAGTTCGGATCGTGCCTCGCTTCATGAGATCACCCTCCGAGAAGTCGTCTTGGGCGGGACGGCCGGAAGTATGCCACACTAGAATTGGCGCGGAAGACTGTCAACAGCACTGCAAACGCTTCAGACTAACTTCACAAGACCTTTAACGTGTAGTTGCATTCTCGTTGCGCTTGGTCGGAGTGTTCGCTACGTCTTCCGTGTTGTTGGGATCGACAACTCAGTCGGCTGGGAAGTTCATCCGTGACCACAACTCCTGGTACCGGACATCATCGATCAGACCAGGGAACCAGTTGCTGCCGGTGCACCCGAACGTCAGATTGGGGCTCCGCGCCTCGTGTGCCCGCTCGAGCCAGTGGAGCGCGCGCTCCGTGTCCCCCAATCCTGAATAGAGGACAGCCACGTAGTGGGGATCGACATACCGCTCACGAGCGAGTGCGCTCAGCTCCTCGAGCATTTCCTGTGCTCGGTCCTCTCGGCCCGACACAGCGTACACATGTCCCAGAGAAGCCAGGATCCAGGGGCCCCTGCTAGAGAGCAGCTCGGCCTGTTCGGCCGCGGCCACGGCCTCAGGGCCACGGTCCAGCATGCTCAAGCTCCAGGCGAGTGTACTGTGGATGGGGCCATAGGTGGGGAAGAGTTCTAGCGCCCGCCGGAGCTCTTCGACCGCTCGCCCGTACTCTCCGCATACGTAGTACGCCCAACCGACCGCATGATGTACTGATGGCGAAACCGGATCTAGGTCCAACGCCCGCCGGATCAGCTCGATGGCTTCGTCCAACCGATTCATGGCCAACAGGAACGCCGCGGACTCCGTGAGTACCACTGAGCTGCGTGGGTTGAGCTCTAGGGCGCGTTGATACTCGCGCTCGGCTGCCTCCCAGTCCCACTCGAACTGGAAGTGGACGAGCCCCATCACCATGTGGGCGTCGGCAAGCTGGTCATCCAGGATCAGCGCTCGCTGCGCGGCCCGCATCGCCGTGGGATACAACGTGGTGGGCTCCTCGAGTCCAAAGAGCGCCATGAGGCTGTACAGGAGCGCCAGCCCGCTGTAGGGGAGGGCATAGCTTGGATCCCGGTCGAGCGCTTGCTCGAAGTACTCGATCGCCTGCGTCAGGCTATTGTCGGTGTACTGATTGGTAAGGTGCAGGCCCATGAGGTACAGTCGATGTGCCTCGGGGTCCCGCGAGGTACGCTCGCCCGATGCGCCACGGCCTTCTTCGGTCACTTCCAGATTCATCGCCTGGGGGATTTCCCGACTGAGTGTGTCTGCGACATCTAGCAGCTGTTCGAGTGTCAGATCGTACGTGTCCCCCCCAAGATGGCGGTTGTCCCGTGCGTCAATCACCTCAAAGCTGAGTGACCAGTCTTCATTGCGGCGTGCTATGGCACCCGTCACCACCACGCCGACATCCAGGTCCTGGGCGACCGCGCGGGGATCCACGTCCTGGCCCTTGTAGGTGTAGACAGATGCCCGCGAAATCACTCGCTCTAGGCCGGAAAACAGAGCCAGCCGGCCGATCAACTCCTCGGTGATCCCGTCGCTCAGGTAGTCGTTCTCCGAGTCGCCAGTCTGGTTGACGAACGGTAGCACTGCGATCGAACGCAGGGGCTCCGTCGCCGCCGCCCCCTGGAAGAGACCGGTGTTTGCGACGCGGGGCGCAAGAACGGCGGCCGCACCTAGGGCGAGGATTGCGGCTCCGACCGCCAGCACGCGATGAACCGGGCGTCGTGGCCAGAACGAGATGCCTCGCGTGCGCCCGGCAGCGCCGCTCTCCTCGGCTCGGTCCAAGGCATCGGTGAATTCCTGGCTCGTGCGAAACCGATCGGCTGGCATCTTGGCGAGCGCCTTGATGACCACATCTTCGGTTGCCACCGAGACGGTGTCACGCACGTGACGCAAAGGCGGTGGCGCCTCGAGCGACTTGCGCGCCAGGATCACCTGCGCAGCACTGCCCGTAAACGGTGGGTCTCCAACCAGCATCTCGTACAGCACACACCCGAGACTGTAGACGTCACTCCGGGCATCGACTTCGGTCACCCCGGTCGCCTGCTCGGGGCTCATGTACACCGGCGTGCCGATGGCGATCCCCGTATCGGTGAGCTTCTCGCCGCCCGCTTCAGTCACGGCTCGTGCAATGCC
>JBDHHL010000557.1:0-2913 GCA_039589375.1 Gemmatimonadota bacterium
CTCCGCAAGGCGGGCGGGCCGGATCACGGCTTCGAAGTACTTCACCGCAGAGTCGGGTTGGCCTAGCTGCTCGTAGGCTCGCGCGAACAGGAGATCCTTCTCCATCTCCCAGCTAGTAGGCTTGAAGATCTCCCCCCGCGCTCCGCGAAGCCACTCGATAGCGCGCTCAGCGTCACCATCTTGTACCGCCCGAGCCGCGCGCACCAGCCGCTCTCCATAGGTGCGAATCGCGTGGGTGCTGTCCGGATACGGCGGGTACCTGGCACCGGCATCCTCCGCCAGGTCCGGCCAGCCGAGCATGTAGGGGACCACCTGAGCGGTCGTTCCAAGGATGAACCGCTCGGGCGCGGGAAGCGCTTCGGGATCGGCGAAGGCCAAGGCGTCCTCCCAGTATGCGCGCGCCGCGGCCATCCTCCCACGCATCGCCTCGCCCATGACCGGACCGGCCAATGCGCCGCCGTATCCGACGTAGGATCGCCGGCTGGCATGAAAGCGAGCGACCGTCAGTTTGCGCTCGATGCCCCGGTCGATACGGCCGCGAGCGATGTCCAGCGACCCGCAAGCGCTGAGGTAAGACATGGACCAGGCCGGGTTGGTCTCCTCCGCCAGCAGCGAGTCACAGAGGAAGTCCGCGCGAGCCCAATCGCGGAGACCTAGCGCCTCGGATTGTGACCAGGCCGCCGCCCTGCGAGCGAACCCACGGTCCCTTGCTAGGGCGATCATGCTGTCGGCGACCTGCCATCGATTTGTCCAGCGTGCCGTGAGTATAGCATGACCGTAAGCAGCGGGTCGGTAGGGCTCGAGCTCTACCGCGCGCAGCGAGGCCTGGTACGCGCGCTCCCACTCTCCCAGATATTCCGCCATCAACGCGAAGTTGCTAGCCGCGGTGTAGTCGTCGGGATACTGAGCGAGCAGGCGCTCGTACACCTCGGCCGCGCGTCGAGGATCGAGCTCCACCGACCAATGGTAGAACGCCTCTACCTGAAGCCGCTCCCTCGCGGTCAGATTGTCGCGCAGCTCGTGGGCCCGACTCGCGTAGGGCACCGCCTCGCCCCAGCGGCCCATGTTCCGGTTCAAGACGGCGGCCGCCCGGTAGGCCAGAGCGAACGTCGTATCAAGGCGGATCGCTTCGAGCGCGAAGTCGAGTCCCTGCTCGTACTCCCCCCGATCGTTGGCATCAACCGCCTGAGCGTACGCCCGAAGCGCCTCGGTCGAGCGGGTGGTGACGCGCGGCAGCGGCTCGCTGCGCCGAATCTCGCCACGCGCCTCCCCCAGCCGACGCCGGATCTCGCGGGAGAGCGTCTCGACGCCGTCCGCGAGCCGGTCCTCTCTAGCCGCTGCGCGAACCGCGATCAACTCTTGCCCCGAGGCCGGCTGGAGGACCCGGGCACTGAACACGTAGTCACCGCCCAAGCGAGCCACCGTCGCCGCCAGAACGGCCTCGATCCCCTCTCGCTCGGCGACCTCCAGCGCCAAAGCGCGATCGACGCGCACTGTGTCGGGGCGCCCCATGCGGCGGAGCACGGGCGCTATCTGCTCGCGGCCGTACACGTTCACGTACTGGGACTGCTGAAGATCGACGGCCAGAAGTTCCCGCGCGGCCAGCGCTATGTCCTCGTCTTCGTCCGCCGCGTCGAACTCGGCTACCACGAGCCAGGCCCGCTCGGCGAACGCGTCCCCAGCCGCACCGGACGATGCCGTCACCCTGCCGGCGCCGCGGTAAACGACGAAGGCGCTCACTACTCCGACCGCAACAAGCGCCCCCAGTACACCCATGACCGCTCTGGGCCAGGTCAGGTACCGGCCGAGAGTGCCCGCGCCGCGGGCCCCGTATCGCCGCTCTTCCTGGGCTTGCCGCGCCACCGGAGGCTCGGCCTTCGGCTTCGTCGTCGCCTCCCCGCTGGCCGCGCGGTCAGAGTCCGCGGCCGAGCGGGCAGGAGCCGCCGGCTTGCCCGCCTCCTCGCGCACCATGGCCGTGGCGAGCACGATAGGCAAGCCGACCAAGAGAACGATGATCTCGGTAGGATAGACCCACTCCGGGAGTAGATACCGCTCGATGACCTGGTCCGACGCCTCGAGCACCGCCCAACAGGCGCCGAGATAGACCATCAGTACCTGCCAGAGCGAGCGGCGATGGATCTCGATGATAAACTGCTTGAGACGGCTCATGGTCCCGCCAGTGGTCCTCGGGGAGTGTGTCAGTGCCAATTCAATATGAGGTGCCGATCAGTGAGCAGCAACGAACGCGACGAGCTCGACAACCTGCAGATCGACTGGGACGACGTGGCCGAGCTTCGATCACCGCGCGTCCTAACCTACACGTTCATCGACCTCGGTGTCGTAGTCTCCACCGCGGTCATGCGAGACAGCATCCTCGTCATCCGAGCCGACTAGGAAGAGCAGGAGTTACCGTGGGACTATGTCCGGAGGGACCAGAGGTCGGTGCAGCTTCGTCCTGACGCGATCCTACTTGGCCATAAGGCCCAGCGCCGAAGGAAAGACCGTCTGAAGCGCCGCGGATGCTAGAGACCAGCGGCGGCAGGCAGTCGGCGTGACGAGATTTTGAAGGCCCTCCTGCTTCGGGTGCGTGACGTCACTCCCCTTCCTCCTCCGATACGACCTGCGGAATCACGCCCCCGGGGGTTCCGTAGTGGGGCTCCAGCCCCTGGGACTCCAAGGATACTCCCGGCTCGGGTACCACGAAACGATCCTCGGCTTCGGAATAGTAGAGGCAGCCCAATTCCTCCGGCGGCCGCTCCCTCGCGAAAGCCTCGGCAGCCGCTAGGGACTCTAGCCAAACCTGCTTCGAGGCAAGGAGGTCGAACGGCTCCGTGAGATTTAGCCTCTCGAAGTCTTCCGCACGGTGCCGCCCTCGCCGCTTGAGGAGCTCCAGGAGGGACAGGGGTGTGAATC
>JBDHHL010000558.1:0-2913 GCA_039589375.1 Gemmatimonadota bacterium
CTGTTTGAGAAAGTGGCCATGCAACAAGTACTTACACGAGACGTCTACAATTCTGAGGACTCCGATATTCGTAACCAGTTGTCACTCTTTGACTTCTAACCGGACAGTCCTGCCCACAACCACGAACGTTAGGAGGAGACAAATGCGTCGGTGGTGGACGAAACTGATGTCGGGGGGTATCGGGTTGGCGCTGGTCCTGACCGCGGCATCGGTTGCCCAGGCGCAGCCGAACAGCGCGGGCATCACCGCAAGCGCCACAGTCCTGAGCCCGCTCACCGTGCTATGGGATAGCGACTTGGACTTTGGGAACGTCTTTCCAGGAGTGGCCGCGGCCGTCGCGATCACGGATGCCGGCGCAGGTGGCTGGTCCGTGACGGGCGCCTCCGGAGCAGAGGTCGCGCTCAGCTTCACGTTGCCGGCCAACCTGACGAGCGGCGGCAACAACCTTCCGATCGCTTTCGCGGCGGGCGATGCCGGCCACAACACAGCGGATCTCCCTGGGGGCGCGACGACGTTCGACCCGACGGGCGGCGCGACCACGAACCTCAGCGTTGGACCGCCGGGCGAACTGTGGGTTTGGATCGGCGGAACAGTGACGCCGGCGGTCAACCAGCCGGCGGGCGTGTACACGAATACGGTGACCCTAACGGTGGACTACACGGGCATCTGAGCCCAACGGTAGGGCAAATTGCGAGAGGCGGGCGCCGGTCGCCCGTCTCTCGACCTTTGTCTTCCCCGCCATGCGATGGCCGTCACCGTGCCCTAGCAAGCTAGTAACGGGACGCCGGGGGTGGGACGCGGCAAGGCGCTGCCGGACCCCCGTCCTGTTGGCCACCCTCCTGCTCCTGTCATGGGGCAGCGTGTCCGAACTGTTCGCTCAACGCGGGCGTCCCGTCCTCGTACATCGCCGGCGCGACTTGAGCGCCGGCGATGTCTTCGCCGGCGTGCCCAAATCGATCAGCCGGCTCGATCCCGCAAACACCGGGCTGTACCGCATCATGGGCCGGCCAGATGCGGAGATCTCACTTTCCTTCACACTACCCAGCGACCTGCTCTCGGCCTCCGGTCGAACGATGACCATCGAGTTCGCGGCCGACGATGCCGGACTCGGATACGACCAAAACCAGGCCGCCTCAGTCAGCTTCGACCCGCAGGCGCCGTTGACCACCCGCCTCGACTCGGACGGGCGTATCTACATCTGGTTAGGCGGCACGGTGCGCCCCGGCGCCGCTCAAGCGCCAGGCTACTACGAGGCGACCGTCGTGCTGACCGCATCCTACACGGGAAACTAGCGATGTCGCGATCAATGACCCGAATGATTCGTGTGGTGCTGCTGTTTGTAGCCGTGCTCCTTGTTGCGCCCCTGGCTGAAGCCATCGTCGTGGCACCCCACTACGCCTTCCTGGATCACCGGGCCCGCTCGGCCGTGATCTATCTGCACAATCCGGGGACGGAGCCGGAGGAGATCTCGATCTCTTTCGTCTTCGGCTATCCGGCCTCCGATTCCGCCGGCGACGTGTCGATCAAGGTCATCGACCAGCCGGCCGCTGCCGACCCGTCGGCCGCCGGCTGGATTCGCGCGTATCCGCGGCGGGCCACGGTTGGACCGGGAGAGACACGAGCCGTGCGTCTGCTGGCGCAGCCGCCCGCGGACCTTGCGGAAGGCGAGTACTGGGCCCGGGCGGTGGTTCACTCGCGTGGCGTCGAGGCACCGGTGACAGCCCCGGACAGCGGCGGCGTGCAGGTAGGACTGAGGCTCGAAGTGCGAACGGTCGTCCCGGTGACCTACCGCAACGGCAACGTGAACACCGGCCTCGTCATCGCTGACGTCGATCGGGCTGTGAATGGCGATTCGCTGGTGGCCAAGGTCGGCATGCGTCGCTCGGGGAACGCTGCCTTCTTGGGCACGCTACATGTGACACTGCTCGACGCGACGGGCGCGGTAGCTGCGGAGGCTCGCAGGGCCGTGGCCGTATACCGCGACCTGCTGAAGCGGGTCTCTTTGCCGGTGAGCGACCTCCCACCCGGTGACTACACGCTGCACGTACGCGTGGACACCGAGCGATCCGATCTTGAGCCGGAACTCGTCCTCCCGGCCCAGCCGCTCGAGACAACGCTCGAGGTGCGGCTGCCATGATGGCCCACTGCGTGCCGCTGGAAGGCTGATGCGTCTTCGTGCCCTCTGTCTCGTTCCGCTGCTCCTGAATGCGGGGCCCGCACTTGCCGCGCAACCGGCGGTCAAATCTTGGGACGAGGGTTACGAACTGCAGGAGATCCTGGTGGAGATCGCGGTCGGCTCCCTGGCACGACGTACGGTCCTCGCCTACGAATACGAGGGTCAGCCTCTCCTACCGGCGACGGAGTTCTTTCAGATCATCGAACTCCCGGTGAACGTGGACGATGCCGGCCGCCTGTCCGCGGTGCGCTACCCAGAGGAAACCCCACTCTTCCTCGACCCATCCACGAACACCGCCTCCGTCGGAGACACGAGTTGGACGTTAGAGCCCTGGCAAGCCATCTGGCGCACGGGCACGCTCTACATCGCCATGCCTGTCTTGTCGCAGATGCTGGATATCCGCTTCCACCTGGATTGGGCTAAGCTCCGGATCACAGTCACGAACCCCGGGGATCTACCGATCGCGAGGCGGATAGCGCGGGAGCGCGCCCGAAATGCCAGTGCCGCCCTCTACGGTCGAACTCCCGACCATAGCCTGGGCCTTCAGCGGCCCGGTTGGGCCGGGGCTGTGTTCGACTGGGCTCTCTACTACCCCGGCGGATCGCTCGTCGACCGAACTTCCTACCGAGCCGGGCTTGGTCTTAACGTTCTAGGGGGCTCCCTCGAGTTGCAGCACACAGGGTTCAACCAAGTCGGCGGTCGTACCACCGCTTCCTGGTTGGGGGTGTGGCCCGAAC
>JBDHHL010000559.1:0-5445 GCA_039589375.1 Gemmatimonadota bacterium
CGACATTGCCACCTAGGCGGTCTTGTGTATATTCGCAGCCGCAGCAGCACGGTCAGTCAAACCAACCGAATCCCAGACTGGTGGGCAGATGGGTCGCAAGAGGCCAAAGCTGAAGAAGTCCGGCCGTCGCAAGATCGGCCGTAAGAAGCGCAAAGAGCTGCACAAGCGCCGGAAGCGCAAGAAGTAAGCGTCGCCGGGTCGCCTTCTGCGGAATACGGCTCGGCCTCCGTCTCTCCGCGCCACCGCTCGGACGCCACATCCGGACAGCGAGTCCCTCAAGGGGGATAAGACCGTTGAGCGACGATATCCTCTCCGACTTCCCCGTCATCGTGCGAATCCCAGTCCAATGGGGGGAGATGGACGCCTACGGTCACGTGAACAACACGGTCTTCTTCCGCTACTTCGAGACCGCGCGCGTCCTCTTTCTGGATCGCTGCCGATTCCTCGAGGCCTACGAACGTGACAAGGTCGGAGCGATCCTTCATTCCACCACCTGCCGCTTCCGCAGCTCGCTCTTCTATCCCGATACGGCCATCGTCGGTACCCGGGCCATCGACGTCACCGAGGACCGCTTCACGTTGGTCTACAGGATGGTCTCCGATCAGCAGCAGGCCGTCGTCGCGGACGGCGAGAGCATCGTGGTCTCCTTCGACTACACGGTCCGCCAGGTGGCGCCGATCCCCGACTACGTGCGGGCGGGCATCGAGAAGCTCGAAACCTGAGCCCGCCGGCGCGCCCGGCCCTGAAACCGGCGCTCGGAGTCCTGCGTAGGGACAGAGAAGCCCGAGCGCTCTGCCGGGAACCCGATTAACCGGATACGCGTTAACTGCTCGACGCCGACTCGTGGCTGTATCCCGCCGCGGTTGGCGGTCTCGAGCTAGAGCAACCATTTGGGTGCTCGCGGCGTCTAACGAAAGGTGTACCGAAAGGCAATAAGACAGATGTGTGGCGGCGCCTGCTTTGGGCGGCAGGTAGGAACAGTCCCTCCATCCGGCTCGGCTTCCTACTCCCGGTGCCGAGTCAGCTGCCACACAGTTTCTTAGTGCGGCTTTTTTTCCGGGCCCCGGTCTCGACCGGGGCCCAGCCGTTTCTTGGGCTACTCTGTAAGGGTCCCGCCCGCTGCGGTTACCGCTAACATTATCCCACTTCGGGCGCCGCCTCGTCAAGCCCCCGGATGCGCGGGCGCCGAGCCGGTCTGACAGCCTACAGTCGCGTCCACAGACCGTCCGTCGTCAGTTCCCCTCGGACGCGGTGACGGACTCTTGGGCCTTGGCTTCCTCCACGATCCGGGCCACGTCCGCCAACAGGCGATGTGCGTCGTAGACGATACCATCCTTGATCGTGTACTTCACTCCGCCAACCTGCTCCACTTCACCCGTTTCGTCGTTCAGCCGCGGGGTGCCGGTACCGTACAGGATCTTCAGGTCTTGAACGGGGCTGTGCTCGACGACTACCAGATCCGCCAGCAGGCCGGGCCGGATGATGCCGAACTCGATGGGCACTCCCTTCGGCTCGTGCAGCGTCTCGGCGCCGTACAGGGTCGCCGAGCGGATCACCTCCAGCGGATGGAAGCCGGCCTCTTGCAGCAGCTCCAACTCGCGGATGTAATCGAAGCCGTACAGCTTGTAGATGAACCCCGAGTCGGAGCCTGTAACGACCTTGCCGCCGGCGTTCTTGTAGTCGTTCAGGAAGCTCATCCAGATCTTGAAGTTTCGCTTCCACTCGATCTCGTCCTGGGTCGTCCAGCTGAACCAGTACGAGCCATGGCTTTCGCGGCTCGGCTGGTAGAACCTCCACAGCGACGGGAGCGTGTAAGTGTCGTGGTAGTTGGCGTCACGCGCCCGCTGCACGTCGCGGTTCGCCTCGTAGATCGTCATGGTCGGCGAGATGACGAAGCCCAACTCCAGAAACTCGTCGATCACGGCCCTCCACTTCTTGCTACCGCGCCTCGCCGCCTGCTTCCACAGCCGGCCCGCCTGGCCGAAGCGGTGGTACTCGTCGTTATAGTTGTAGTCGTAGCGGAAGTCCTGGACCGTGCGGTTGACGAATAGCGCCTCCGGCAGTCCGTACCAATGCTCGAGCGATCCGAGCCCCAGCCGAGCGGCGTCCAGAGCGTCCATCCGCGCTACGCCCATCTGACCGAGGTGCGCCTGGGTGCCGAGGCCGTTCTTCTTCGTTCTTCTTCGCCTCGTCGATCAGCGCCGCCATGATTTCCGGGTCGTACGAGCCCAGCTTGAGCCCGTCGACGCCCTTCTTCGCCGCCCAGCGTACCCACTCCCGCGCCGCTTCCGGCGTGCGGATCGGCCCGCCGTCCCAGCCCGTGCCCGGCCGGACATAGACGAAGATCCGCGGTGCCACGATCTCGTTGGCCGCGCTCCGCGACCGCGCCTGCAGGGTCCAGTCCACGCCGTTGCCCGAACCGGGGTCGCGGATCGTCGTGACGCCGTGCCCCATCCAGAGCTTGTAGACGTACTCCGCCGGCGTTCCCTGCGCCCGTCCACCGGTGTGCGCGTGAGTATCGATGAGTCCGGGCAGCACGAACATGCCGTGGGCATCGATCTCGTACGTGGCATCCCCCGGACGCCTGTCGGGGTCGATCGGCAGGTTCGGTGCGCCCAGACTGCGAACCTGGGCGATCCGATTCCCCTCGATCACGATGTCCATGGGGCCCTGGGCAGGCGCTCCCGTCCCGTCCACCACCATGACACCGCGTATGATCAGCCGCTCGAACGGACCCATACCTTCGTCGGGGCCGCGGTCGGGGGCGTGCCGCACTGTCCGCCGCTGCTCCTCATCCTCTTGTGGCCAGGCCGCGCCCGGAAGCGCCTGTACAAGGCAAACGGCGACGATCAGACCGGTGAGCGCTCGTTTCCAGCCCATTTAGCTCCTCCTGAGAGCCGCTGAAGCCCGAGCCTCTGCGCTGCGCGCAACCGAAGGCATCGAGTCAGACGTTGGTGGGAAGTCGTTGCCGACTAGGATTGGCCACAAAGATCGCCTCTCGACCGACGCTCCGCAAACCCGCGGACAGGGTTGGCCTTCTACTTGCAATCTTGACAGTTGGGTAGGTGTGCGAGGATAATTGTCTAGGACCTCTTCACACGACAGGCCGGCGGAAGGCAGGCCTCACGTACTGCAGTGGAGTAAGATGCCGAAACGACCGACAACCGACAAAGAGATGGGTCTGTGGCTCAATCGCCACAACATAATGGCTCGCGTCCTTCGCCTCCACCAATGTCAGTTCGGGCATTCCCGCTGCTCAACACATCCGGGCGGGCCGTGCTCCGCAGAGGTCATCGACGAGTTCTATGCTCATGCCCGCGATCGGGCCGTAGAGCTGGCCGGCTGCGGCGCGCCCCGGGCAGACGTCTGGTCGATCATCAACCGCGAGTACCCCGCCCTTGGTCCCGACCGACTCGAGTTGATCCTCGACGAAGCCTTCAGCCTCACCAAGTCAGACTAGACCCGCCAAGGTTGGCTGTCACCGGTAGCACATTAGAGCGTGGCTTGAATTGACGGCTCGACGCACGTCAGCCGACTTGGGGGCTGGATACCGAGGGCTCAGGTCGGCAGTGCCGAGAGCGCCTTCCAGAGGTACAGCGACGCGACGGTGCGGTACGGGCGCCAGCGCTCAGCGCGTTCGACCATGGCGTCGACCTCCGAGATTCCGAACAGCTGCTGCATCCCCTTGCGCACCCCGAGGTCGTCCACCGGGAAGACGTCCCGGCGCCGCATCGAGAAGATCAGGAACATCTCGGCCGTCCAACGGCCGATGCCCACCACGGCCGTCAGCCGCTCGACGATTTCTTCATCGCTCAGGCGCGAGAACCGCACTCCGTTCAGCCGGCCGCCCTCGAATTCTTCCGCCAGCGCGCGAAGGTAGCGCGCTTTCTGGCTCGAGACTCCGGCGGCCCGCAGAGCCTGCGGCGAAGTGGCGAGGATCGAACCGGCGCTAGGATAGCGCTGATCGGGATACAGCGCGCGAACGCGACCGTTGATCGTGCGGGCCGCGGCTCCGGAAACTTGCTGGGCGATGATGGCGCTGCACAACAGCCAGAAGTATGGGCGCCGCTCTTTGAGTTCCACGGAACCAAGCTTCTTGATTATGGAGCGAAGCTCCGGGTCGCGACGGATCACGGACATCGCATCCTTCATCGTCCAACCCACGGCAACCTCTTTGGCTCTTGATGCTCTGAATAATGAATATCGAACACCGAACATCGAATACTGAAGATCTATTTCATCATTCGATGTTCGACATTCGATATTCGATATTCGAAGCGCCGCGCCTACTCCATTCCTTTCGGCCGCCCCAGAATTTCGGACCAGATAATCGCTTTCTGCGCCGGGCTCCAATCGGGGCGATCCGGCAAAGGACCCTTGGGCCGTCGCGCTGCCACTCGACGCGTCGGCTGCATGTACCGCTCGTGGAACTCCGTATGCGAGCTCACCGGCTCGGGGACACCATAACGCTCGTGGAAGCGATCGTGGTCTTCCGGCCGTCGCGGCCTCTCGAGCGAGTCCGGGTGTCGCCGCTCGATCGCCGCCTTCTCATCACGCAATGGCCGACGGCGAAGCGGAGCCTCTCTTCGTCTCGCCGGCACCGAGGACCTGCGTTCCTCCGCCTCCAGGGCGGCCCGCTCCGCTGCCGCCGTCACCTGCCGCTCGCGTTCCGTCTCTCGCAGCGTCGGATAGTAGACGACGCGCTCCACCTTCGGTGCGGCTTCGCTCCGGCGGACGGGGGGACCCGCTGCCGCGGGGCCTGGTCGCGCGGGCTGCGGTCCCGCCCCTGGGCGCGCGGCCTGCGGTCCGGCCCCGGGTCGCGCGGGCTGCGGTCCCGCCCCTGGTCGCGCGGCCTGCGGTCCGGCCCCGGGTCGCGCGGGCGGCGGTTCCGGCTGCCGCTCGACCTTGGGCCGGCGCTCGAGATTGAGTCCTAGCTCCTCGGCGATGAGCTCCTGGAGGCTGGCGGGCTGCTGCCGCATGCTGGCGATGATCAGCAGGATCGCGAACCCGATGATCTCATCCACGGAATCGTCCTCGCTGCAGGGCTATTATGTACCTTCGCCGCTGCCCGGCGGCAGCTCGCGGCTGCTCTCGGCGATCGACTCGCGCATTGCCGTGTCGCTGGCGATGTTCTGGTAGCGGGCATAGTCCATGATCCCCAGGTTACCCGAGCGGAACGCCTCGGCCATGGCCAGGGGCACTTTCGCTTCCGCCTCGACGACGCGTGCGCGCATCTCCTCCACCAGCGCCTTCTTCTCCTGCTCCGCCGCCACCGCCATGGCGCGCCGCTGCTCCGCCTTTGCCTGGAAGACCCGCTTGTCCGCTTCGGCCTGGTCCGCCTGCAGCTCGGCGCCGATGTTCTTGCCCACATCCACGTCGGCGATGTCGATGGAGAGGATCTCGAATGCGGTGCCGCTGTCGAGTCCTTTCTCCAATACTGTCTTG
>JBDHHL010000560.1:0-4384 GCA_039589375.1 Gemmatimonadota bacterium
CCCCAACCGCATCTCGAAGACAGTCTTGGAGAAAGGTCTCGACTCAGGAACCGCATATGAGATCCTCTCCATCGATATCGCCGACGTGGACGTGGGCAAGAACATCGGCGCCGAACTGCAAACCGATCAGGCCGAGGCCGACAAGCGGGTCTTCCAGGCCAAAGCGGAGCAGCGGCGCGCCATGGCGGTGGCCGCGGAACAGGAGAAGCGCGCGCTGGTGGAGGAGATGCAAGCGCGTGTGGTGGAGGCCGAGGCGCAGGTGCCGCTGGCTATGGCCGAGGCGTTCCGGTCCGGGAACCTGAGTATCGTGAAGGACGTGCGCCGGCGGATGATCGGCGCAGGCGATCAGCAGAAGGGACCGGAGACAGGAGGATCATCGGACTGACGCCGGCGAGCTGGTCAGTCAGTCGTTTTGTGGCCGGAACTTGCCTCCGGCCTGTCCCGGCTTCCACCGGTAGTCCCACTCGACGTACTCGAAGCCGCCCGCCTCCAGCGCCTCACGCGCCCTGACGAAGGCCTGCCACAGTGCGTCTTCGCCCAACGCCTCGCCGCCCTCGAGCCAGACGACTATTTCCTCGTGCTGACTTCTAGAGTACACGTGGGCGGTTGAATCGTCCGGCCGGTCTGCGGCTCCCTCGGGGAACAACTCGTTGAGGATCTTCTCGGCTCGTTCCTTCATTGTGTACTAGCGTCTCCGCCTCTCAAGAAAGTCGTACTCTCGGCTCTGCTTTGTCGGCGACCTCTTCCACGCCCGGCATCCGTCGCTCAAGTCACGGCTTCCCTCAGGCGAGCGTCGCTTGCCAACAGGTCGCGCCCACGCGCGATCCAGCTGTCCAGGGGAAGACGCTCGACCAGGGCCTTATATTCGAAGCCCGCCATCTCAAACCACACGTCTGCGTCCTCGGGTCGTGCGAGCCACGCGATGGCCCTTAACGCGCTTACCCGTACCTCTTGGGTGTTCGGGCATTCGATCGTTCGCGCGGTCTTGATCGCATGGGCAATCACCGCCGCCGCAATACGGCCATCGGGATCGTAGCAGGTAAGCTTCTTCAGTGTGAGCCCCTAACGCCGACGAACAGCGGGCGGATTAACGCCGTAGCCCCAAGAACGCCAGCCGCATCGAGTACAGGGTCTTTCCGCGTTATCGTCGGCTGGAAGACGGTGAACCCTCCTTCTCGAGCCTGCCCCTAAAGATAGGTTGGCAAAGGGCGCGAAGCGAACCGGGAACCTCGACGGAGTACGCCCAGCGCGCCGGTGTAGATCGCTTTCAGTTTTCATTGGCCAATGATACGTTACGGCGTGCCCCCGTTTTCTTTGAGGACGCAATGCCGACTTTGAAGAGCCGTGACCTATTGCTCCGAACGGCGCTGGGGCTCCTGTTGCTCAGCGGATGCGCCGGATCCGGAGGACGGTCAGGCGCGGACACCGCGGACGACTGGATCCTGGGCGGGGCCGCCGAAGCTGGCTTCGACCCAGCTGCACTGGAGCGGCTGGTCCTCGACATCGAGGCCGGCATGTTCCCCAACACGCACGCTCTTCTGATCGAACACGATGGTGCTCTAGTGTTCGAGCGGGACCTCGACGCTTCTCGGGATCGTCCTGGCAGACGATTTTGGAGAAGCTGTGGCCCGCCCTGTCACAGACCTTTCGATGGCCCGTCATGTCGAGGAGATCGGAGACTGGAGTGACGATGGCGTCTGGGGCTACGGATATCAGTGGTGGGTGGGCGACCTGCCCACCGGCGTGAGGGTGGTCGCCGGGGTGGGGAACGGGAACCAGCGCCTCTTTGTGATCCCGGCCGAGCGTCTCGTGATCACGGTGCTCGCGGGCGAGTACAACGTATTCGAGGGCCACAGCGAGCGGATCTTGGACCGTGTATTGGCCGCTAGATAGGGTCTTCTGAATGCCGTCGCTACTACAACGCCTGAAAGAACGCAAGCTCTTCCAGTGGGCCGTGGCGTATCTAGCCGGTGCCTGGCTGGTCTTCCAGGGCATCGAAGTACTGGCCGAGCCGTGGAACCTGTCCGAGGCGGTTCAGCGGACGGTCCACGTGCTGCTCGGGGTCGGGTTCCTGGTGACGCTCGTCCTCGCCTGGTATCACGGCGAGAAGGGCCGGCAGCGCGCCAGCGGTGTGGAGCTGCTCATTCTGGCGGGAATCCTCGTGATCGCAGGCGCGGCGGTAGCGTTGCTGGGACGCGGAGGTGAGGAGGGCCGGGAGCCGACGGCGCAGCCGCCGGAGACCGCGGCTGCGACCGCCGACCGAGCGTCGATCGCTGTGCTCCCCTTCGACAACTTGAGTCCCGATGCCGACGATGCCTACTTCGCCGACGGCGTTCATGACGAGATCATCAGCCAGCTCGCGAAGATAACGGCGCTGAAGGTGACTTCCCGCACGTCGGTCATGGAGTACAGGGCTGAGGCTCGCAACGTCAGGGAGATAGCCCGAGAGCTTGGAGTCAGGAACGTAGTTGAGGGCACGGTACGGCGCGCGGGTGATCGCGTGCGAATCACAACCCAGCTGATAGACGCTGAGACCGACGAGCACCTCTGGGTAGAAAGTTACGAGCGGGAGCTGCGCGACATCTTTGCCATTCAAAGCGATGTTGCGCAGCAAATCGCCACGGCTCTGAGAGCGACGCTGACGCTTGCTGAGAGAGAGCGGATCGAAGCGAGACCGACCGACAATCTGGAGGCGTACGACCTGTACCTTCGCGGCCGGTCGCGGGAACGACGCGAGGCCGGCCCCTCGCCTTTTCACGAGGCGGTCGCCTACTTCGAGCAGGCCGTGGAGCTGGATCCCGCATTCGCCGATGCCTGGAGCCGTCTTGCAATCGCTCTGTTCGAGCTCGCGGGGCGTTACGGCGAAGTGGAGGCGCGTCCGCGAGGGAAAGAGGCCCTGGACCGTGCGAGCTATCTGACCCCCGATGCTGTGCAGACACGAATCGCACAGGGCTACTACTACTATCGGGGATATCGGTGGGACCAGGCCGTGCTACACTTCGCCGCGGCCGAGCGCCTGCAGCCCAGCAACGCAGAGATCCCGCTGTTGCTGGGATTCGTGATACGGGGCCAGGGGCGCTGGGAGGAAGCGCTGCCGAAGTTCCATCGTGCTGTGGAGCTGGATCCGCTCAACGCTGAAGCTCTCGCGCAGCTGGGTGTCACCTTGGGTTTGCTGGGGCAGATCGAGCAGGCCAGACCGCACTTAGAGCGGGCTGCCTCTGTGGATCCGCTGGACGAGGGAACGTTAACGTCTCGCTTCAGGCATTACTTGCTTCTGGAGGGCGATCCGGTCGGCGCTCGGACGGTGCTGGAAGACGCGCTCAGCAAGCGCGTGCTTCCGGAGGAGGTTTCGCGACACTTCGAGTTCGAGCTCGCCTGGTTCGATCGAGACTTCCCGAGGGTGGTCGCGCTCGAACCGCGGACCGGCAGGGGCAGTCAGGGCCGCCTCCGGTTAGCCGGCGGTGACCCGTGGCTCCGCTGGGCCGTGGCTCGTGACCGAGCGGGTCTGTCCCCGTTGGCGCCAACCTATCTCGATTCGCTCGAGGCCAGGGTCGAGGCCGAGTTCGCGTCCCTCAGAGCGCGAATCGAGCGGGTCGCGGAGTTGGATTCTACTTTCGAGAGAGGCGCCGAACCCAGCAACGCGGTATATAGCCGGTGGCACGCCGACCTCGCTGTGATCCGGGCCCTGCAAGGTCGCGCCGAGGACGCGATTCGGGAAGCCAAACGGGCAGTCGAAGCATGCGACATCGCTTTCTGGCAGCCCGGCTTCGTAGAAGAGCTCGCCGCTATCTATGCGCGACTTGGCCGCCAGGACGAGGCCATCGAGCAGCTGGAATATCTGCTGACGGTCCCGAGCTACTTGACCGTGGCCTCGCTTCGTATCGATCCCACCTGGGACCCGCTCCGCGATCACCCGCGCTTCCAGGCGCTGCTGGAGCAGAACAAGTAGCGGCAGAGCACGGTGACAACAGGCACACTTCGAAACTGACTTCTCCTTCCATTCTTCTCTCAACTTTGTCACGCAAACCGTACGGTCGCGGACACCGTTCTCAAGTGCCGCAGATCATATGCGCGAGGTGACCAGGATCGTCGCGCGCTCCTCGCCTGTCGATGATCTTCTAACGTGAGCCGCATTCACAACCCACAGCGCAACGCCTAACGCCGGAGAAAGATCATGGAGAAGAAGCAGCCGATCCGAATCGAGCTCACGGAGGAGCAGAAGAAGCTGGTCCGTGAGGCCACCGGCAAGGAGGCCGCGGCGATCGAGCTCTCGGCCGAAGAGCTCGAAGAGCGGGTTTCCCCGGGCCGCATCATGCCGGAGGTGGAGGGGCTAGAGAGGTAGTCTCTCGACATCCGCACGCTTTTCGATGCGCTAGCGCAGGGC
>JBDHHL010000561.1:0-2898 GCA_039589375.1 Gemmatimonadota bacterium
CGGACGGAATCTCGGCGACGGAGCTTCGGGCTAAGGGCGGTGAGTATGAAGCGGCAGCGCTATCGATCTTCCTCTTGTACGAGACGATCGGACTCTTGGTATTTAGATATGTCGCGCCGTTTCATGTGGTTCGGGAATTGACCGGCGGTGCCGCCGTCGCCATGTGGCGGAAGCTTTCCACCTACTTCGAGGAGATCAGGGAAGAACGATCGCACGAGCGCATCGCGGAATGGTTTCAGTGGCTCGCAGAACGGCTTGAAGAGGAAGAGGCGCGGGCTCCTATTGAACCCGCCCATAAGAGGTTTGCGGAGTGGAAGCCACGGCCCCGCAATCGCCGTGGGCTAGAACGCCAATCATAGCGGCATCGAGACTATCATGAGAGACCTGGCTACACTGGCAAACCTGGCCGAGATTCTCGGTGCAATCATCGTCGTCGGTGGTGTCGTCTTCGCCGTGATTCAGATCCGGCTGTTTCGGCGTCAGCGGCTGGAGGCCGCCGCCGTCGAGGTGATCCGCTCCTGGCAGAGCCCGGAGTTCACGCGGGCTTTCACCGTTATCCAGAAACTCCCCGACGGTATAAGCGGAGCCAAGCTGCGCGCCCACTGCCCTGACTGCGAGAGCATGGCCATGACCATCGGCAACACCTTTGAGAGCTTCGGAGTCATGGTGTATCGCCGCATCGTGCCACTAGCAGTTATCGAAGAGCTCCTGGGTGGTGCGACGGTCGTCCTGTGGCGGAAACTTGCAGCCTGGGTCGAAGAGTTGCGGAAAGAACAATCGCGCGAGACTGTCTACGAATGGTTCCAGTGGCTCGCCGAGCGCCTTCAGGAGCAACCCGGTTTCGATACCATCGAAGGGGCTCACATGAAGCATCGAGATTGGAAGCCGTGAACGACCGGAGCGAGAACACAATGAGTAAAGTGGGCTTGGTGACCGGACTCCTCTTTGTCCTGCTGGCGGTGATAGTGTTCGTTTTTGCCGACGGCCTTCGCAGATGGTACAGCGGGACCTTCTTCGCGATCATCGGGGCAGTGATGCTAGTTAACGCGCTGCGTTCGCGGCGCGTCGCTGACAAGTAGCGCCTGTCACGTAACCGTCTCGAGACGAGGGGACATCATGGCCGAGGCTGAAACAGCTGGGCGAGCAGTAGTCGTCACCGGCGCGTCCAGAGGGTTGGGACGCTCGATCGCGCTGGACCTGAGCGCTCACGGCTTCCGTGTGTTCGCCGGGGTTCGCAAGGCTGCCGACGCAGAACGCCTGAAGAAAGAAAAAATCGAGCAACTGCGCCCGCTCATGCTCGATGTCACGGACCCCGGGAGCATCGAATCGGCAGCCGAGGAGGTCGCGGAAGCGTCGGGCGGACGCGGCATCTTCGGCCTGGTGAACAACGCTGGTATCGGGGTGTTCGGGCCGGTGGAGCAGACCTCGATGACCGCGGTCGACCAGCAACTCCGCGTCAACCTGGTCGGCGCACTGGCCGTGATACAGCGGTTCCTGCCTCAGTTGCGCGAGGGGAAGGGTCGCATCGTCAACATCAGCTCGGTGAACGGGAAGCTCTCTGTTCCTTACACCGGCGTCTACTCGGCGTCGAAGTTCGCGCTCGAGGCGATCTCAGATGCCCTGCGAGTCGAGCTCAAGCCCTGGGGGATACCCGTCTCCCTCGTCCAGCCGGGAGCGATGGACACGGACATTCGATTTGTTGCCATGCAAGGCTGGGGCGAGCAGCGCGGGGGTCTGAGCCCGGCCGAGCGCGACTTGTATAAGGACATGTACGAGAAGCTGCAAACCATGGTAGACACCGTTCAAGAAACGGCCGCGCCTCATGAGCACGTAACCGAGGCCGTCCTCCACGCGCTTACGGCCGAGTCGCCGAAGACCCGCTACCAGGCCGGGCCGGATTGGGAACAGTGGGCGCCACTGCTCGCCCTTCCCGACGAGGAACTGGACGAAGCTTTTCTCAAGATGTTCGACTAGAAAGGAGACTCAGATGCGACTCACGGCGTCGTTTACGTTCACGATCATCGCTGCCGGAATACTGGCGGCGTGTACCGCACCGCAGGTCGACGTCGCGGCCGAGACCGAGGCGGTCCGCGCCCGCAGCGAAGGAGTCGTGGCAGCCGAGGCCGCCTTCGACGTCTCTGCGACGCTGGCTTTCTGGGCCGAGGACGCCATCGTGCAGGGGGCGGGGACGCCGCAGATCCAGGGAAAGAGCGCGATCGGCGAGCTGTACGGCGATTACTTCGAGAGCGGGATTCTGAAGGAATTCTCTGGTACGACCACGCATCTCGAGGTGTCGGCTGCGGGTGACCTCGCCTACGAGTACGGGGTCAACAGGTTCGTTATGGCCGGACCGGAGGGCGACCTTCTGGACATGGGCAAGTACCTGGTAGTCTGGAAGAAGATCGACGGCGAGTGGTTCATCGTCGCCCTCGCCTTCACCAGCGATGCGCCGGCGCCGGTCCCCATGGCCGGAGAGTAGCGAGCGAGTATAGGGCGTCGGCCTAGTAGATGGTATGACAGAGTTCGAGTACGTCGCAGTACTGATCTCGATCGTTGTGGGCCTTGGCACGCGATCGCCATGTTCTCGGCGAACGCTCGATTTCACGGCGCGCTTGCGATAGCCTCCACTGTGTACCAGTCGTTATACGTCATCCGTACTCTGGGGACCATGTTGTGACTGCATGAGGGTTTCTTCGTGGCCGAACTCTGAGCCGCCCGGTTGCGGGACATCACTTCGCGCAGCCGGCGCTAACAGGAGGCGAGTCGTAATGAATCGAATCCTATTCGGGGGTGCGTTTCTCGTTGCTCTCGGCACTGTCTGTCTGAGCCCCGCGACGCTGACCGCACAGGAGCCGTCCCAAGCAGAACAAGAGATACTGGTCACACTACAGGAGTACG
>JBDHHL010000562.1:0-4909 GCA_039589375.1 Gemmatimonadota bacterium
GGATGACACAGTCGAGCCACCGGAAGAGGAGTCGAATCAGCGGCCGCCCATCTCCTGGGTCGAGCCCGAGGTCTACGACGTCTTCGAGCCCGACGGCACCTATCTGGGTGAGGTACACTTCCCCCGGCGGACCTCGCCGTTGATCGTTCGCGGCGAAACCGCCTGGGGCGTGCGCCGCGGCGAGTTCGATGAGCAGTATGTCGTCAGGCTGGTGATCGTGCCGGTAGGATCCGGCGCGACCGAATGATGTGACGTTCGCCTCCCGTCAGAATCCCAACCGCCGGAGCACCTCATCCCAGCGAGGATCCGAGCGCAGAGGCTCGAGGGTCGGCAGGACCTTCACCATGATCATTGTGGGGCTCCGCACTTCGGCCGCCGTGAACAGCGCCTCGAACGCCTCGTCCACGCGGCCGAGTTCTGCGTAGCAGCCCGCTGCCCAGGGATAAGCCGAAGCCTCGAGATAGAACTCCAACTCGGCCTCGAGCAGACCGGCCCAACCCCGCGAATCGTAGGCTGCGCGCACGTCCTCGGCGGCATCCATTGACCCGACCTCAACGAACAATCTGGCCGCCGCCTCGGCCGCCTCATCCAGACGCCCCGTGGACCGGTAGCAATCCCTAAGGATCCAATAAGCGTCGGTGTGACCCGGATCGAGTGCCAGGGCGGTCCGAGCGGCCTCGATCGACTCCTCGCAGCGGCCCACGAAATACAGTCCTTTAGCGTAGCCCCGATTCATTAATGGGGAGAAGGGGTCGAGCTCTCGTGCTCGCCGGAACGACGCGAGCGCTTCTTCAGCGTTCCCACGCGCGTTGATCGCATCGCCCAGCCAGTTGTGGGCTTGGGCGAAGTTCGGATTGAGCTCGATTGCACGGCGCAGTCCTCGCTCTCCCGTATCCACGTCCCAAGCGCCGACCAGGCGTGCAATTCCCAGGGCGGCTTGTGCCTCAGCCAGATCCGGATCCAACTCGAGCGCGCGCAGGGCGTTCTGCTCGGCACGGCGGTATCCCTCATCGTCGCCGACGTCCAACCCACCGTAGAACATCCCCATCGTGTACACGTCGGCCAGCCCGGACCAGGCCAGCGCGAAGGTCGAGTCCAGAGCTACGGCCTCCTCCAAGTGGCTGAGCGCGCGCCGCATCCCCTCCGTTGTCCGCGTCCGCCACAGCGCCCGCCCCCGCAGGTACGCCTCCTGGGCAGCCGGGTTGACTTCCGTGCGTCGGGCCAGTCGGTCGGCCTCCTGCGGCGACAGGGCCAGCTGGATCTCCCGGGCGACCGCCTCGGCGACCCGCGTCTGCAGGCTGAGCGCCTCGCTCAATCGCCCCTCGTAGCGGTCCTGCCAGAGGTGCTCCTCCGGCACGCCGCGGATCAGTTGGACGTTGACCCGCACGCTGTCGCCAGCGCGGAAGATGCTCCCCTCCACCAGCGCATCCACGTTCAGCTCGGCGGCGATCTCGCCCATCGAGCGATCGGTGTCCCGGTAGCGCATGACCGACGTGCGCGAGATGACCGTGAGCTCCGTGATCCCGGCCAGCTCGCCGATCAGGATGTCGTGCAGACCGTCGACGAAGTACGCCTGCTCCGGGTCGCCCATCAGGTTGGCCAGCGGCAGCACGGCCAACGAGCGCACCGCGCCCTCCGGCGCCTCCGCCGTCTCGGCGTGCCGGGCTTCGGGAGCGGCGGCCTCCGGCCTGTACAACCGGATCAGCAGGACAGCTACCGCTACTAGCAGCGCAATGATCAGCAGCTCCGCAGCACTGACCCGCTGCCGCCCCTGCTCGCCGTGATACCAGGCTAGCACGAGGGCAACCAGGAAGCCGACGGCGACGAGCAGGTGGACAGCCCTCTGAAACCCCGGCGACAGTCCCCAGGGCTCGGCCATCATCTCGATGCCCTGGAATACGATCCAGGCACCGGCGAGGTAGGCCAGCGCCCACTGGAAGAGCTTGCGTTCGCGAAGCCGCTGGAGGAGGGGAGTCATCCGCGCCCCGGAGATGAAGTTGGCGGTAATCGCTCGCTCAAAGATGCAGGCCCGCGAATGCGAACGGCAAGCGCCGCTCGGCGCTAGAAATCGTCAGGCCAGATCGTGCGCAGCGCATTCAGGAAGCGCGGGTCGGAGCGAAGTTCCCTGTAGCGCTGCACGACGCGGAGGTAGCCTACGAGAAACGACCGCACCTCGAGCATTTGCTCGAGATACGGGAAGGCCGCGTCGAACCCGTCGATACTGAGGCCGAGAGTGAAGAGGTAGTAGGGATCCACGTATTCTTCCGTCGCTCGCGAGCGGAGCTCCTCGAATATCTGCCGCGCGCTCTCGGTCTCGCCGCTGAACGCATGGACGACTCCTCTGAGGGCCACGGGAAGGATGACCCGGCCGAAGCTCGCGATTGCCTCATCGAAATCGCTCGCCGCCTCTCCCAGGTTGCCGGCAGTCAGGTGGCAAAGACCCCGCTGGTAACGGGCGACAAAGACCTGCGGATCGCTGCGGAGCACGCGGTCCATTATCGACACGCCCTTTTCAGGCACTCCCGTATAGGTGTGTAGGTGCGCCAGCCAGACGTTCTTGAGCGGTGAGAGAGGGTCGAGGCGCACCGCCTCGTTTAGGAGCTTCTCGGCCTCGTCGAATCGTTCCCTCATCACGAAGGTATAGCCCCCGTACCCGAGTGCCCAGGAGTCGTCCGGGTTGAGCTTCAGAGCCGTTTCAAGTTCGCGCTCCGCCCTTGTCCAGTCCCACTCGTGCCAGAAGGCCACGAGTGCTAGGGCTGTATGGGCTTGGCCGAGGCTGGGGTCCAGCTTGATCGCTTCCTGCGCCGCCGCCTTCATCTGCGGGAACAGTTCTGCGGGGGCGACGTTCCCGAGCATTCCGTTGAGCCCGGGCGTCCACGCGAGCCCGGCGTAGGCCCCGCTCCGCCTGCCGCAGCGCGTCGGGATCCATCGATTCCCCGATACGCATGCCCTTCAGGCAGAGGTCGTAGGCTTCCAGGTTCTCCGTCGGCTTGCGGTGCAGCCGCTCTCGCTCGCCCGGCGTCAGTTCGGCGCGCAGCGCCTTGGCGATGTTCTCGGCCACATCGCTCTGCACGGCGAACACGTCCTCCAGCACCCGATCGTAGGTCTCCGCCCAGAGATGCTCGTCACGGTCGGCGGCGATGAGCTGCGCCGTGACCCGCACCCGGTCCGCGGAGCGTCGGACGGTCCCCTCGACCACGGCCTGCGCACCCAGCTCCGCGGCAATCTGCGGCAGGTTGCGATGGGAACCTTTGTAGGTCATGGCGGTGGTCCGGGAGATGACGCGCAGCCCGCGGATCCCAGCCAGCCGCGCCATGATGTCTTCGGTGACGCCGTCGCTGAAGAACTCGTTCTCGGGATCGCCGCTCAGGTTGGCGAACGGCAGGACCACGACGCAGGGTCGGTCGTCGGTGGGGCGCCGTACCGGTACGGGCTTATCGGGCTCGGTGGCTGGGACGTCGGGCGGCGCCTCGTCGCTGGCATCGGCCGCGGGGGGCTCGGCCGGCGGTGTGACCCGGATCCCTTCCGGGGTCAGCTCCAGCGCCCAGGCGAGGACCAGGGCGATGGGGAAGCCGAGGACGGTGAAAATGAGGACTAGGGTGGGCGCCCAATCCGGAACTCGCGCCGCAGGTAGAACGAAGTCTGCCGCCTGCCAGATGGCAAAGGCCACCACAGCGTAGACCACCGCCACGCGGTAGACTTTACGCCGCTTGAGCTCGGCCAAGAAGCTGCGAATCCTAGAAGTCATCGGGCCAGATCGTGCGCAGCGCGTTCATGAAGCGCGGGTCGGAGCGGTACTCCCTGTAACGCGGCACGCCTCGGAGGTAAAGCACGAAGACCGACCGCATCTCGATCATCTGCTCGAGATACGGGACCGCTGCGTCGAACCCGTCGATCATACTGCACAGAGTGAAGAACCAATAAGGATCCACGTACTCGTCCGTCGCCCGGGTGTGGAGGTCCTCGAGTATCTGCCGCGCCTGCTCGGTCTCGCCGGCGAACGCGTGGACGACGCCCCTGAGGCCCACAAGGACGATGACCCTGCCGAAGTCCGCGATCGCCTCGTCGAGATCGGCCGCTGCTGCGGCGAGGTTCCCGCTGTACAGATGGCAGATAGCCCGCCATTCACGGGCAACGAGGACGTGCGGATCGTCGCGCAGAAAGCGGTCGAGGTTGGCGACCCCTTCCTCCGGTCGTCCGGCAAGAGCCTGGAATTGTGCCAGCCAGGTTCGCTTGAGCGGAGATAGAGGGTCGAGGCGCACCGCCTCGCTCGCCAGCGACTCGGCTTCCGTGAAGCGCTCCCTCGTCCAGAAGGTCCAGCCCCAGAAGCCGAGCGCATACGAGTCGTCCGGGTTGATCTCCAGGGCCGTCTTGAGCTCGCGGTCCGCCTTTGCCCAGTCCCACTCGTACCAGAAGGCCAAACCCGCCAGAGCGGTATGGGCCTCCCCGAGGTTGGGGTCCAGCCTGATCGCTTCCTGCGCCGCCGCCTTGACCTGAGGGAATAGCTCCGCGGGATCAACGTTCCCCAGGAATCCGTGGAGTCCCAGCGTCCACGCGAGACCGGCATAGGCCCGGGCGTAGCTCGGGTCGAGGGCGATGGCTCCCTGGAAGTAGCGTTCCGCTTGGTCTAGCGCCTCGGGATCCAGCGATTCCCCGGTCCGCATGCCCTTCAGACAGAGGTCGTAGGCCTCCAGGTTCTCCGTCGGTCTGCGATGCAGCCGCTCACGCTCGCCCGGCGTCAGTTCGGCGCGCAGCGCCTTGGCGATGTTCTCGGCCACATCGCTCTGCACGGCGAACACATCCTCCAGCACCCGATCGTAGGTATCGGCCCAGAGATGCTCGTCGCGGTCGGCAGCGATGAGCTGCGCCGTGACCCGCACTCGGTCGGCGGAGCGACGGACCGTCCCCT
>JBDHHL010000563.1:0-2880 GCA_039589375.1 Gemmatimonadota bacterium
TCAGACAAACACAGGCAAGATTTCAACTTGCGCTTCCGCGATAGGAACCGCCGCGGGTGTAACAGTCAGGCATCAGGTGGCTCCAGCTAGCCGGCTCGATCGATGGCTCGACCGGATAACGCCACGTCGTAAGTCCGTCGGCAGCAGGCGCTTATCCAGCCCGATTCGGAGGGTTTCTTAGGCTCATGACATGGCACATGTCTTGCCCCCCTTTGGCCCAAAAGACCATTCGGGATGGCCCCGGCCGCCGGCTCGGTGCGTGGGATCGGCCGCAAGGCAGGGGCTTGCCGCCAATCCTCGGCCAGGCAGTCGCACTCTGAGGTCAAATCGAGCAGCCGATGACCCAACCTAAGCCGCTCTTTTCCACCAAGGGCCTGTCGGGCGATAGGATCCCGCTGGCATACCGAGTACCAGGTACGGACCGGGCGTCCTTGGGGCCGAGCGACTCGAAGATCGAAGACGTCAACACGGCCATTCCACGGTTGGCGTCGCTGTTCCATCGCTGCCTTGACTTGCCCGATATCAACAGCGTCGTGGGCGTTTGCCTCGAAGAGCTGAGGTTGAGCCCTCACCAGTGTAATCCCGCTGCTCTCCTGACGGCCCTTTATCGCAATCTTCTCAAGGAGGACGACGCCGAAGGATACGTGGTCACGACTGCGCTTTTCGCGCGGCTTCAGGATCCCGAGGTTGCCTTGCTTCCCGCGAGGGAATTCCTCATTGAGACAGCGCGGCAGTACGTCGCGCAGACATCACATCTATTCCCTCTGCTGCATCGGCAGTCATCAGCCGCTCTGACCGTGTGCAGGGTGGCGAACCGAGGCAGAATTCGGCTCTTGTTGCGAGACGCCCTCATCTTCTGGCCCTCTCTTCTCGTTTTGCGGCCACAGATTGTTGAAGTGCCATTCGATTTCGTCGTGTTCACGCGCCCGCTCAGGGACAATGGCCGCGAGCCGCTGGTTTTCGCGGAGGATGGTGAAGGCGTTCTTAAGCGCTCCTCCCATAAAGCCGAGCCTCGAACGCTGGTCCTCGACGTGGGCCTTTACGGCACTCTGGTCAAAGAGCTCGACAGAAGGGGGTTCTTCGGCGGAGATGGGTCCGTGTTCTTCTTCGGCAGCAGAAACCCTCACATACCGGGATTTCTGAACGACCTATGGTTGGGGAAACAGCCAATCAATGCCCTTGTTCAAACGCAAGATGTCGTTCGATACGTGGACACCGTCGAGTGCCTCCTCAAACCCTTCGTGTTCGTGCCCTGCCCGGATTCGAGCGCGATCTTCATGGAGCTTGGTGACGGCATTTCCTTCGTTTGCTCGGTGGTCTTCCTCTGGAGCTTGCACCGGTATTCCACGAGGGCGGCCCATAACGATTCCGATCGCCCTGACGCCCACCTCCGGTCATCGACCAACGGCCTGGTAGCCCGCTGGCTGCTCGAGGAGCCGATTCCCGCTTGGAGCAAGGCACAGGACTTCGTGGCCTCCTGGTCCTCGCGGGACCTCACGTCTCCTTCGGAGTTTCGGGAATGGCTCAACCGTAGGATGCGGGCCGGCCAATGTGGCTCGGCCTCGAGAGGGTAGAGGACGTTGGCAACGATGTGGGAGGAATCGTCACTCCGCACTCGGATTAAGCTGTGCGAGTTCGAATGGCTGGACCCGGCCTTCGAAGCCAGCCAAATGGGTGTGGACGCCTTGGGGTTCCACATCTTCAAGCACCAGGATGCAATCGAGAAGGCGAAGCGGTTTGCTGACATCTTTCGCTACCTTCCCACGTCGGTGACCAAAGTTCTGCTCACCGACGTGGACCTGGAAGTCATGGTAGGAGAGATCTTCCCCGTCCTCCGGTGCGATGCGATTCAGCTGTACCCAGATTGGTCGGGCGATGAAGTCCGACGCCTCCGCGACGAATCCCACGCCGAGATGAGGTTGTTGAAGGTTATGTCGGCCATCACCGAAGAGAACGCATTCGACGACGATGATGAATTCCTCAGCTACTACGACGAGCTTGTGGATGCGTATCTCCTCGATAGTCACCGAGTCGGGGGAACGGGCCGCGTTGCCGACTGGCATCATTGTGCAGAGATCGTGAGCAGGACCAAGCGCCCCACCTTTCTGGCCGGAGGCCTGTCAGCAGATAACGTCGGCGAGGCCATTCGGATCGTGCGACCTTTCGGCGTTGACGTGGAAAACGGAGTTAGTGACCGCATCCCTGGTGGCCCCCTGGTCAAGAACATGCTGAAGTGCCGGCAATTCATCGATGCGGTCCGTCGCGCAGATCGAGAACTCGGCAGAGTATGAGCAACCGCTTCGGGGCGGATGCTTCCAGAGGGATGACGGATGAGTAGCTGGCCGGGGTATCGATGGCTACTGAAGGAGTTGTCGGGTTTCCCGGTGAGAACCCGGGAGGAGCTGGAGTCCTACCAGGCCAGGTCCCTCCGGCGCTTGATCCTCCACGCCTATCAGACCGTTCCCTACTACCAGCGCCTTTTTGACGAACACGGCCTCGACCCACGCGACATCAGGTCGGCAGGCGACCTGGCGATCATCCCGGTTACGACAAAGGACGACCTGCGGTCTCAGAACCCGTTGGATTTGGTGTCAAGTCGCGAGGATCCTGCCAAGCTCCTCAAGGTGGGAACATCCGGCCTAACGGGAGAGCCCCTGGTGGTGAACCGGACGTGGCGGGAACAACGGCTGCTCAACGGATTCCTCCTGCGGGCGAATCGGCGTCACGGGCTTCGCGTCCGCGACCGCATGGCGTCCATCGGATTCGTGAGGCCGCCCTACCCCGGCGAGCGAAAGACCCTTGGGAAGGTGCTGCGGCGGTCGGGCGTTTTCCGTAATGAGCGAATCCATATGGCTCTGGAACTGGAGGAGATCCGGGCGA
>JBDHHL010000564.1:0-2847 GCA_039589375.1 Gemmatimonadota bacterium
AACTCGACCGCCGCCGATATGGCCAAGTGGCTCATCGTCCAGCTCGATTCCGGACACGTGGCCGACGGGTCCAGGCTCTTCACGCCGCGAACGACTCAGGAACTCTGGACCCAGGTGACGCCGATGCCGATCGTCAGGCCGCCGCCCGAGCTGTCACCCCTGTGGACCGACTATCGCGGTTACGGGCTGGCTTTCGTGATGCAGGAGTACCGCGGCCACAAGATGGTCACGCATACGGGAGGGCTTCCGGGTTACGTCTCCCGTGTCGCCATGATCCCGGAGCTCAGGCTCGGCGTCGCCGTGCTCACCAACCAGGAGGCGGGTGCGGCGTTCGAAGCGATCACCTACCGGGTCCTGGACCACTACCTCGATGCGCCCGCGACCGATTGGCTGGCGGCGTACCGAACGGTCGTGGCCCGCCGCGATTCCGCCGCCACAGCCGCCGATGCCAAGATCACAACCGCGCGCGACACCGCCTCGCGGCCGTCGCTGTTGCTCGATGCCTACGCCGGGACCTACACCGACGCTTGGTACGGCGACGTCACCATCACCCTCGAGGCTGGCGGCCTGGTCATCCGCTTCTCGAAGACGCCCCTGCTGATAGGCGACCTGGAGCACTGGCAATACGACACCTTCATCGCGCGCTGGCGTGATCGCGAGCTGCGTGCGGACGCTTACGTGACCTTCGCCCTTAATCCTGACGGGAGCATCGACGAGGTGGAGATGCGGACGGTCTCACCCGCGACCGACTTCAGCTTCGACTTCCACGACCTGTCGCTACTGCCGAAGGCGAGCGGGGTCGAGTGACGCTGAGCGGAACGGTCAGCCCGCGTCGCGATCGACGCGGAGCGGTGTGACGCGATAGACCGTGACGTCCTCATCGTAAGGTGAGATCGCCAGGATCAAGACGTAGCGCCCCTCTCCAATCCCGCTGAGCGTCAAGGTCTTGCGGCGCTCGATCCAGGGTCGCCGATCCCGTGTGCCGACCTCTTCGAAACGCAGTCGCAACGCCGAGCCCTGCTTCTCGACCAGCTCGTTCACCCATCCTTTCGGCGGATCGAGCGTCTGCGTCGGCAGATCGTCACTCTTAACGAGAATGATCTCGGTCGTATAGGTCGCGTCCGCGGGTAGGCCATAGATCTCGTAATAGAGCTCGACCGTGGCACCGGGTTGATAGATATGCGATGGGTTCAGCGCCAGGCCCTCCTCGCCACGGACCCAATCGCCATCGCCCGGTCGCGCCAGGACGAGTGAACTGATGCTGACTGGAGTCGAGTCGTTGGCGCCCCAGAGCTCGGGCACTCTGAACCGCCCCGCGCCCCAGTTGCCACGCACCTTGTCGGATCCTCCTGTGGCCGGCTCGAAGGCTGCCACACGATAGTTCCAGCTACCCGGCGCGGCGCTCAAACGGAAATGACCTACAATCCAAGTGCGTCGAGACAGAGGCTCCAGCTGGCCGAGTTCAGCCCCACGCGCGACGACGGTGTCGCGGTCGAAGATGGACGCGCGGACCTCTATTCTACAGGCTTGTGAGCCCTCTGAATTCTCGCACTCGAGATGTCGGATAGGGATTCCGTAGCTCACCGTGGTCTCGACCGTGCCCGGCTCCGTCCCACGGAAGAACAGCCACTCGTAGCCGAACTCGAGACGACCGTCGAGAGGCAGGCGGTGCCGATCGCGGGTCAAGGCCAAGCGAACGGCCGCTTCGTTGCGATCCCGCTCCGCCGTCGCCAGCTGAAGCCTTTCCAGACCGCGGCTCCGTGTAAACTTGAACCATAGAGTATTGTAGTAAGGATGCACGCTTCCCAGCCGCGCGTAGCAACCATCCGGAAGCAGGCTCGAGAAACTCCAATCATCCGCGCTGCGCGCAGGGGAGAGATGCAGTGCCAGGGGGCGGCCATCCTCGCCTTCGTAGATCCAGCTGTAGACCGTGTTGCGGCCTCTAGTCAGGCACACCACGTTCTCGTCCGGCTCGCCCAAGCGGAGGTGGATGAGGCCGCGGTCATCCAGAACCTCATCGCTCGGACGATTGAACCGGTCAGTGGCCAGGCGATCCTGCGCTTCGCTGATGCGGCGATAGTTGTCACGGACGTAGCGGAGTCGAGCGTAATGCTCGGCCAGGCGATCGGTTTCACTGACGAGATCGCGAGCGGCGCGCCGGGCCCAGAAGCGCCGGACCCAATCGGCGCGCTCAGCGCCGGTCATCGGCTCCGCCCACTCGGTAGATTCTTGCCGATCGAAGATCAGGCGCAGGTCCCGCTCCATTTCAGCGAGCACCCTGCCATCCCCAAGGCCGGCGACCGCCCGCCAATACGCTTCGGTGGCCTCGTCGGCTCGATCGAGTGCGAAGAGCGCGCGGGCCAACTCCAAATCGGCGAGGCTTGAAGGCGTGGAGTTGACGAGGCGTCGTGCGGCCGCGTGTGCCTCGTCGAACGAGCCCGCTTCCAGCAGCAAGCGGCTGCGCCACAGATCGACTTCCGGATCCGGCCCGCTGACCGCCCGATAGCGATCGAGGGCAGACAGGGCCCACTCACGCCAGCGATCCCGGCGGCCCGCCCGGCCCTCGAAAGGCGCCAGGCTGATCTCGGCCATCTCAGCGGCCGGAGCGAGCCAGTCCGGACGCAGATCGGCCGCGTCCCGGAAGTCCGCCATCGCTAGCTCCCTGTGGTCCCGACCCCTCAGCCGAGCCCAGACCTCAGCGACGAATGGGGGTCGAGTACCTAGCTCGCGACGGACCGCGCCCCGCCAATAGAGATAGCAAGCGTCCTCCAGGTATGTGCGTTCGACGTCGTTCAGCCGATCCAACGCCTGTCGCAGGAGGTCCCGATCTTCGTAGAAGCGACCCAG
>JBDHHL010000565.1:0-2832 GCA_039589375.1 Gemmatimonadota bacterium
CGTGCGTGACGTAGATGATCGTGGCGTTCAGTCGCCGGTGCAGCTGGGACAGCTCCGCTCGCATCTCGACCCTGAGGCTGGCGTCCAGATTGGATAGCGGCTCGTCGAAGAGAAAGGCCTGCGGCTGTCTGACGATCGAGCGGCCCACGGCGGTACGCTGACGCTGGCCACCCGATAGCTGGCCGGGCCTGCGGTGCATGAGATCGCCGATGCCGAGAATATCCGCTGCCTGCTCCACGCGCTCGCGAATCTCACCCTTGCCGTGGCCACGTACCTGCAGACCGAATGCCATGTTGTCATAGACACTCATGTGCGGGTAGAGCGCGTAGTTCTGGAACACCATGGCGATGTCACGGTCGCGCGGAGGCACGTCGGTAACCTCGCGTTCGCCGATGACGATCGAGCCTCGCGTCGGTCGTTCGAGCCCAGCTATCAGGCGTAGTGCCGTCGTTTTGCCGGAGCCGGACGGCCCGACCAGTACGACGAACTCGCCGTCATCAATTTCCAGGTTGAGGTCGGCGACGGCTACGGTGTCATCGAACTCTTTGGTGAGATCGTAAAGACTGACGTGAGCCATAGTATGATGAGCGTTCTGCTGTTGATTGAGCTCAGCCGGCGCGCACCGGACGTCTGGGGGGAAACAATAAGCGGGCGTTGTGCTAACAGGCAATTGAAAAGGACTCGAATGACCTTAGCTTGGTGAATCAGTCGACTGTATCCTGACTGCCAGACTCAGGAAGGAGATTGGCTTGATGGAAGGATGGCTCGGCTTGTCAGCGGTAGCGCTGATCGCCCTGTGCCCCGTCGCAGTCCGGGCTCAGGGATCGGTCGATTACTTGGTGAGGGTCGAGGATCCCGCCAGCAAGCTGTACCACGTGGAAGCTCTGCTTTCGGCCACGGAAGATACCCTGCTCGTCTCCCTGCCGGCGTGGACGCCGGGTCACTACGAACTGGAGAACTACGCCCGCAACGTGCGGCATTTCGTGGTCAGCGCCGGTGGGGGCAACGCGCTCCGCTGGGACAAAGTCGACCCGGACACGTGGCGCATCATCTCTCTGGACGCGGAACAGGTTCGCATTGCGTTCGACTTTCTGGCTGATAGTGTCAGCCTGAGCGGCAGCTTGCTCACATCGGACTTCGGGTACTTCAACGGCACCAACTTCTTCGTGTATCCGGAGGGGATTCACGACTTCTCCGCTCGAGTGAGATTCGAGCTTCCCGAGGGGTGGCGGGTGGCGACGGAACTGGCCGACGGCGACGAACACGGCGTCTACGTAGCCAACGACTATCACGAGTTGGTTGACAACCCAACGTTCATAGGTCACTTCGGCATCGACAGCGTCATGGTCGACTCGCGCTGGATCCGTATGGCGGTCTACCCGGAGAGCTACTTCGAGAGAGGACGGAGCCGCGCGAGGGAAATGGCTATGGCTGCGTTGGCCGAGATCGCGAGCGCGAGCCATGATCTGTTCGGCGAACCGCCGTACGACCGCTACACGGTCTTCGTCTATCTGGAAGAGGGCCAGATCACCTACGCCGGCGGTCTCGAGCACGCCAACTCGCACCTGGACGTCATGCCAGCGGCGATCTTCGAGCACCCCGTCTATACGTTCCGGCAGTTCTTCTACCGACTGTTGTCGCACGAGTACTACCACGCCTGGAACGTGAAGCGGATCCGGCCAGCGGCGCTGTGGCCGTACGAGTACGATCGCCAGCAGTACACGCCGCTACTATGGGTTTCGGAGGGCATCACCGACTACTACGCTCACCTGATACTCACGCGTTCCGGTCTGTGGGGAGAGAACGAGTTTCTGCTCGCTGTGCGGGAGTGGATTATCTCCGTAGAAGGACAACCCGTGCAGGAGGCGGTCGAGGATGCCAGCCTGAACACATGGATCGATCCGACGTTTGTCGACCGATATCTCTACTACGACAAAGGAGCGCTGCTGGGCCTGCTCCTCGATATCATGATCCGCGCGGCGACCGAAGACCGCCGCAGCCTCGATGACGTGATGAGAACGCTGTATCGCGAACATTACCTGCGCGGCGATGGTTTCACGACCGACGATTTCCTCTCGCACTTAGGCGAGCACATCGGCGAGGAGACGGCTGCAGCGTTCTTCCGCGACTACATCGATGGCCGGAAACCGCTCCCGTACAAGGAGACGCTGGCGCTGGCAGCGCTGGAGTTCCGGGTGGACACCATCGTGGAGCCCTTCTTCGGAGTTCAGGTCGCGAGGGGAAGAGACGGTCGCAGCGTCGTTCGTCAGGTGGTGCCGGGGAGCGCCGCGGCCCAGGCTGGGTTGCGATTGCGTGATCACCTGAAGTGGGTGGGGACGGTAAAGGTGGACGACGAGAACTGGGGCGACGCGTTCAAGAGGACATACGCCGACTCGGCGAGCCAATCCCTAACCGTCGTGTTCGAACGAGATGACCGCGAGATCGCGCGTCAGGTGACGGTTCGTACGAAAACCCGCTACGAGTACAGCCTCAGCGCCGACGCCGAAGCTGGTTCCGCCCTACGCGAGCGCAGGCGCCGGATGCTGGAGGGCGGTTAGGCGATCAGTCCGGGGCCGCCTAACCCTTTTTCACAAGGTTCACAGCGCAAACGCGGCCAGCGCCGTGTAGAGCAAGGCACCCAACGTCGCAGCGGTAAGCGCCAGCGGAATCTGCGTGTACACGTGGTCCATCAAGTCGGAGCCGGTAGCGAGCGACGAGAGGATGGTCGTGTCGGAGATCGGCGAGCATTGGTCACCGAATACGCTGCCGCCCGTCACCGCACCGAAGCACAGCGTCAAGAAGAACGGGTCCTGGCTGACCGAGAAGGCCAGC
>JBDHHL010000566.1:0-2825 GCA_039589375.1 Gemmatimonadota bacterium
GAACATGAGAATGCCCGGACAGATCGAGAGCGAGATCCGGGACAAGGTAGAGGAAAGTCTTTACTAGATGCAGTTGTTTCATATCAACCACTTTTCTGGAGGTAAGGATGCGTTTGCGTAGTGTAGTGAGCGTCTCGTTCGCGATCGCGCTGCTGGTCGGCGTGAACACGGACGCCGGGCAACGGACGGCCATTTCCTGCACGGTGTAGGAGCGATCCAGTCGTCGATGGGCGGTGCCGGAACCGCGGCGCCCCTCGACTTGCTCGGGACGCTATATCTCAACCCGGCGGGTCTGATGGCGTTTGAAGGTACGCGCGTCGACCTCGGGTTCGAGTTCTTCAAGCCCGATCGTACCGTCGCCAGCGATGTCACCGTCGCGGACGGTTCGACGCGCAGCAAGAGCGAGTTCACACCGATTCCGGCGTTTGCCTGGAGCACGAAGCTGAACAACGAGAAGGTCGTGGTGGCGCTGGGCGGGCTGGGTATCGGCGGGTTCGGCGTCGACTATCCACAGGACAACACCAATCCGATCCTAGGGCCGCGTCCCGCCGGCTTCGGCCAAATCTACAGCAACTACGGCCTGTTGAAGCTGTCGGCGGCCGCTGCCTGGGCTATCACGCCGAAGCTCTGGATCGGCGGTGCGTTCAACGTCAACTGGGCTCAGCTTTCGGTTGACCCGGCACCGTTCGCCGCTCCGGATCCCGACACGGGCACGTTCGATAACCCCTACTACTCCCGGGCGACGGCGACGGATGGCGCGTTCGGGTTCGGCGGTCAGCTGGGTCTGTATTACGAGTTCAACGACATGATCCAGGCGGGCCTTTCCTATTCGACTCGCCAGTTCTTCGAGGACTTCGAGTGGAACGCCACTTACGAGAACCCGAACAACCCGACATTCGGACAGGACCGTACGCTGAAGTTCCGCCTCGACGTCCCCGCCTACGTCACGGGCGGTCTCGCGGTCTACGCGATGCCGAACCTGCTGCTAACCGGCGACGTCCGCTATTTCTTCTACGAGGACACGCCCGGCTTCCAGGGCTCTGGCTTCGATCAGCAGGGTGCGGTGGTCGGTTTCGGCTGGCAAAACATCTTCGTCTTCGCCGGCGGCCTGCAGTGGAAGCCGGTCTCCCGCTGGTCGATTCGCGCCGGCTACAACTACAGCCAGAACCCGATCACGGACGAGGGGAGCTTCTTCAACGTTCCGGCTCCGGCGATCATGCAGCACCACGCGACGTTAGGCCTCGGCTACGATATCACGCGTCGCTTCGCGGTGAGCGCGGCCTACTACCACGTGTTCACAGCCGAGCAGTCGGGTCCTTTCCAGTCGCCCATGGGTCCCGTAGACGGCACGACCGTCACCAACTCGATGTCCGAGAATTCGCTGCTGCCGCAGTTCTCGTTCGCGACCAGAGGCGGAGTCTAGCCCCCTCTCGTTTCCAACGTCCAGCGCCCGGTCGCTTTCGCGGCCGGGCGCTGTTTGTTGGGTGAAATCCGAAAGCCTGGGCGAAATTACCATGCGTGGCGAAGGCGAAGGCCCGCGTCAGGCCACTTCTCCAGCAGCCGCCTGGAAGCGCGGATCTGGAAATCACTCAGTTCTGCGACGGACGAGTTCTCGTGGCCGCCAAACCACGACTACTGCAATGGTAACCAGAGTCCAGATCAGCACGAAGATCCACGCGGATGTGGGATTCCCCCACGTTGGAAACACCTGCGCGTTCATCAGTGCATGGAAGAGTATGACGGGGAGCAGACTGGTCCTCGTATTGTTGTATAGCCACGTGAGCAGGATTGCCTCCATGACGATCCCGTACCAGAACCCGAAGAAGGGCACGTCGCTTCGATAAACCCCTCCCATGAACCACTGTGGCAGATGCCATGGACCCCAGAACGCGGCGAGAACGAGGCTGGAAGTGAGCGCGTTCCATCTCTTTTGAAGTCTATCGAGAGCATATCCTCGCCATCCGTATTCCTCTAGTGCGGCCAAGTAGAGCAAGAAGAGAAACGACCTCGCATAGGACTCCGGGCGAGCGAGAATGCCCAGTTCGGGAAGAGCTTCACCCCCAATAAGTGCCGCCAACGAAACCGCTAGTCCCTCCATGGCGGGCAATAGCAGCAACGTCGGGATCCACCAGATCTTCGCAAAGCCAGTGTTCCAACCTCTCTTTAGTAGTCTCGTCACCCCACCTCTACCATCACTCAAGTAGGTGAGAAGAAACGCGGCGACGAAGGGACCGAGTTGCGAGATGTACAGAGCAACACGGGACAACGACGACGGCGAGTGGAGTATCCCCCGTGAATCCAAGACAAGTGGTAGCTGGAATAGCCACGTGAAAGCGATGGCAATAAGGAAGAACCACCATACGTTCCCGAGTTCTTTCATATTCCTGATGGTCCCAGCATCCGTCGCGTTCATGACCTGCCACCTCTTCAGTCGTCAGCCGCTACTCGGACTTTTCCAGCAGCGCTTGGAAGCGCGGGTGGTCCGGTTGCCGACCGTCGTCTCGCTGGCTTCGCAGGCACTCTCGGTCTTCTCCTAGAGTGTGTATCTGGAGGGGTAAGGGAAAGGGGCCTCTCGGCCCCTCGAGGTGAAGTGCGATCTCGTTCTACGGGCGAACGGCGACGACCGTCAGCCAGTTGCGCGGCCACGCCGTCATGCCCATCTCGGCGAAGGTCTCCTGTATCGCTACTACCAGAACCTCGCTCGCCGTCTCGAGCGGGACGCCGGGGAGCGCGCCGGCGATGAAATCGGAGAAGCGGCTGAGGTCGACAAAGCCCTGCTCGGTTACTTCACCCGGGTAGATCTCTTGAGACTTGATCTCGAACCC
>JBDHHL010000567.1:0-2811 GCA_039589375.1 Gemmatimonadota bacterium
TGATTTCCAAACAACACCCGAGTCCCAGACGATCGTGGACGATCTAGTCCTTGCCAGCGAGATTCGGGCCAAGATGGGTCTGGATCGGAGTATCTCGGACGACAGGATCGAAGTGGAAGCCAGTGACGGCATTGTCACGATCACAGCCAACGCGCGCAGCCTCGCTGATGCGGATAGAGTCAGGCAGTTGGCACGGCAGGTCCCCGGTGTCAAGAACATCGAGTCGAAGATAGAGACGCGATAGGCTACTCCCCGAACGTCTCGAGGGCAGGGGACCGCGCTAGGGGAGCATTGCTACTGCAACCACCCTTTACAACCACGGCATGCCCTGGATATCCAGGTTGGTGAGGCCTGCCTGCTTCGCGTAGTCGACGACCTCGGTGTACTCTCTACGCTTCAGCGAGCGCGCAATCTTGGGGTAATCACGTGCTCTGTACATCGGTCGGTACTGCGACATGATGTTTACGTAGGTGTCCTTCGGTAGGTTCGCCGCGATCCAGTCGATCACCGCTCGCGTGCCGCTCACACGGTTCGGCATTACGAGGTGGCGGATCATCAAGCCCCGGTACATCAGTCCGTCCTCCGCGGGCTTCGCGACACCCACCTGGCGGTGCATCTCCAACAGCGCCTCCTTGGTGATCTCCGGGTAGGTGTCCGCTCCTGAGGAGTACTTCGACGCCATAGCGCCGTCGGCGTACTTGAAGTCGGGGAGGTAGATGTCCACGATGCCGTCGAGTTCCCTGAGGATCTCCGGCCGCTCCCAACCGCAGGTGTTGTAGACCAGTGGTAGCCGCAGTCCTTGGGCGGCGGCGAGGTCCAGAGCCAGCACGATGTGGGGCGAGTAGTGGGTCGGGGTGACGATGTTGATGTTGTGGCAGCCCATGCGCTGTAGATGTAGCATCATCTCGGCCAGGTCTTCAAGGCGCTGGGGCTCGCCTTCCCCACCCTGGCTGATCTGCCAGTTGATGCAGAAGACGCACCGAAGGGCGCAGTTGCTGAAGAACACCGCTCCAGAGCCTTTCTGTCCGACGAGGGGTCGCTCCTCCCCGAAATGTGGGTGATAGGATGCGATGACCAGTTGGGACGTACCCTGACAGAACCCGGTCTGTCCGTCGAGCCGCGCGGCACCGCACTGCCTGGGGCAGAGTGTGCACCGCTCCATGAGCTGCCAGAGTTCCTGGCCGCGCTGCGCGAGTTCCCCGCTCCTGTGCAGCGTCGCGTAGCCGGGCTCAAACTCCGGATCGTTCCGCGAGGCTGCTCGCGCCTGGTGTCGGCAGCCGGCGAGGAGGGATGGGAGGGCGGGGCTCAGACTTGCGACGGCCAGTGAGGAGACCGATTCGATGAACGTTCTGCGCGACTGCTTCGTCATCGGGAACCCTCCTGTAGACGACACCGCAACGCCTGCTTTGACCTAACCTAATTCTAGCACCCGCCGAGCGATCCGAAATGGGGGACGCGTCAGCCATGTCCCCGCCGAGTCAGTTCGACGTCCGCTTGTAGCTCACCGAGAGCCCACCGCCCTCTCGGAAGATCTCGGTCTCGAGGTTGGGGGTGGTCTCCAGTGCAGTGACGAATCCACCAATGCCTCTTCCGCCACGGCCGCCGACGTTGTGGGCGGTGAAGCACCCGCCGACGTCGAGCTTGGGGAGCAGCGCTTCGAAATACCTCGTGTACCAGTTCTTATCGGCGTCGATGAAGATGAAGTCGAACGGCCCGGCGAGCTCGTATACGAGCTCGTGTGCATCCGCCAGCCGAGCGTCGACGTACTGACTCAGCCCGGCCTCCTGGAAGTTGGCCAGGGCCTCGTTGTAGCGACGCTGGTTGATCTCGACGGTGATCAGCTTCCCGCCGGTCTTGCCCAACGCCCAGGCGATCCAAATGGCCGAGTGCCCCGTGGACGTGCCCAGCTCGAGTGCTCTGGTGTAGCCGTTCTCGATGACGAGGTCGTAGAGCTTCTGGCCGTCGACCGTCGGGACGTTCATGTCGCGCCACTCCCTGCGATGGGCGTCGAGGAACTCCTGCACCTGGCGGTCCAAGGCCTCCTGCGCCGGTGTCTCCTGCGCGGAGCAGGCTGGAACGAGGAACCCGGTGAGCAGCAGGGCGATCCCGCAAGCGGTCGTGGATATGGCTCTCATGACTGACTCCCGGTCGCGCCAGACGTGCTACTGGCCCGCGACCTCGCAAACGCGATGTAGAACGGTATTCCTGCCAGCACGGTGAGAATGGCGATCGACGACTCGACAGGCCGTTCCTGATAGGCGAGCACCAGAATGGCGACGCTGGCCACGGCGAAGATCAGAGCGGCCAGCGAATAGGTTGGCGTGCGGCTTGCATTCTTCTTGCGCAGCTTGAACACCCCCATCACCACCAGAATCGGAAACAGGCCGAGGCTGAATCCCATGTAGGTCAGGATCTGATCGAAGGTGCCCGACAGTACGAGCACGACCGCGATGAGACACTGGAGGACGATGGCGGTGGTCGGGACGCGGAAGACCGGATGCACCTGCGAGAACGTCCGGAAGAAGTATCCGTCTTTCGCCATGGCGTAGTAGACGCGTGGCCCCAGGATGATCAGCGCGCTGATCGCCGACAGCAGCGCGAAAGCTATCAGCAGCGAGATGACGGGCTCGACCGAGGCGCCAAACAGCCGTGCGGCCGCGAGTCCCCCAATCGCGATCGTCCCTTTCATTTCCTCGGGGGGCACTGCAAAGACGTACAAGACGTTCAGGCTGAAGTAGAGTAGCATGACGAGCCCGGTCCCCAGCAGGAGTGACAGGGGGAGATTGCGGCGGGGCTCTCGGATCTCTGAGC
>JBDHHL010000568.1:0-2804 GCA_039589375.1 Gemmatimonadota bacterium
CTACTCTCGATCCCGAGCGATATCTCTGTACCACTTCTGCGCATCGACCCGACCTGGGATCCCCTCCGCGACCACCCGCGCTTCCAGGCGATGCTGGCGAAGTACGAGTAACCGGCGTGGGGCCGTCTAGGTTTGGTGGCGCTACGTTGTGTCCGCGTAGGGAATACGCGGTTCAGAGACCTCAAAGGCGAAGCTATGGGCTGGGGACCCGCTTTCGCCTTCCGTCCCAAAGGACGCAACTATCCACACCCCCCTCTTTCCTAATCCGCGGCTTACCTGTATGCTTGAAAGGATGGAAGACGAAAGTTTTTCGCTTTCCCTACCCAACTACGAAACTCTATGGCCTATCAATACAAGCGTGAACCCCTCTCAATCGAGGAAGCTGACCGCCTCCTCAATGCTGCCCAAACACCCCAGTAGCTATGTGAACGCCTCCCAGTCCTCCGGCCAAGCGGTAACACGTACATAGGCGCGGCGCCGTAACGACTCGGATCATTGCGCGAGGACGAGAGCAGCGTCTTTCTACGTCAGGCCCTTTCGACCTTCACCGCACAGAACTTGAACTCCGGGATCTTCCCGAAAGGGTCCAGTGCGTCGTTGGTGAGGATGTTGGCCGAAGCTTCCCTGAAATGGAACGGTACAAAGACGTTCCGACGCGAGACGCCGGGCGTAGCCCTTGCTTTCAGCGTGATCGTGCCACGTCGCGTGCTGAGGGTGACGTAGTCATCCGGTCCAGCACCTAGGTCGTTGAGGTCGCCCGGATTCATCTGGCAGTGAGCCTCCGGCTCGATGGCGTCGAGGGCCTTGGACCGCCGGGTCATCGTTCCCGTATGCCAATGCTCGAGCAATCTCCCGGTGCTCAGGATGAAGGGGTACTCGTCGTCGGGTAGCTCCGCCGCCGGCTGGAAGTCGACCGGCACGAACTTCCCGCGCCCGCTGGGGGTGGGGAAGCCGTCGCCGAAGAGGAGCTGAACCCCGTCGCTGTGTCTGGGGTCGGGGCAAGGCCACAGCTTGCCCGTCGCTCCCAAGTTCTGGTAGTCGAGCCCGGCGTAGCTGGGAGCCAGCGATGTCATTTCTGAGAAAACCGCCTCGACGTTCTCATAATTCATCGGATAACCCATGCGAGTAGAGATCTCGCAGACGAGCTCCCAGTCGAGTCGCGCCTGGCCTGGCGGGTCCAGCGTCTTGTGCCCAACCTGTACGCGGCGATCGGAGTTCGTGTAGGTGCCATCCTTCTCGAAGAAAGAAGTCGCCGGCAGGACCACATCGGCGAATTCCGCCGTCTCCGTCAGGAAGATGTCCTGTATGCAGAGGAACTCGAGGTTGGCGAGTGCCTTGCGGACCTTGTTCACGTTGGGGTCTGATAGGAAGGGATTCTCGCCCATCATGTACATGCCCTTGATGTCGCCTTTGAGGGCGCCGTTGATGATCTCGACCACCGTGAGGCCGGCGCGCGGGTCGAGGGGCACGCCCCAGGCTTCCTCGAACTTCTTCTGCGCCTGCGGGTCCGACACCTTCTGGTAGTCCGGATAGACCATCGGAATCAGACCTGCATCCGAGGCGCCCTGAACGTTGTTTTGGCCGCGTAGCGGGTGGAGGCCGGTTCCGGGCCGGCCGACGTTGCCGGTGAGCAGGGCGAGCGAGATCAAACAGCGAGCGTTGTCGGTACCGTAGGTGTGCTGGGAGATGCCCATACCCCAGTAGATGATGGCGGCACCGGCTTGGCCAAAGACACGGGCAACCTCACGGATCCTGTCGGCGGAGACGCCGCACATCGCCTCCGCCATCTCAGGCGTGTACCGCGATACCAGGTCCCTCAGCGCGTCGAAGTCCTCGGTGAAGTCGCGTATGTAGTCGTGATTGATCAGGTCTTCCTCGATCATCACGTTCATCATCGCGTTGTACAGCGCCACGTCGGAGCCTGGATCGATCTGTAGGAAGTGGTGCGCGTGGCGCGCGATCCCTGTCTCGCGCGAATCGACGACGATCAGTGTCGTGCCGTTGGCGGCGGCGTCTTTGATGAACGTGGCGGCAACGGGATGGTTCGCGGTCGTGTTACTGCCCGTGACGAGAGCCACGTCCGCGTTGTGTACATCGCTGAAGACGTTGGTAACGGCGCCCGAGCCGATCGTCTCTAGTAGCGCGGCGACCGACGAAGCGTGGCATAGCCGAGTGCAGTGATCGACGTTGTTGGTCCCGAATGCAACGCGCACCAGCTTCTGGAACAGGTAGGCCTCCTCGTTGCTGCACTTCGCCGACCCGAAGCCGGCCATCGCGTCGGGGCCGTGCTTCTGCCTGATGGCCTTGAGCCGCGAGGCGGCAAGGTCAAGCGCCTCGTCCCAAGTCGCCTCCCGGAAGGCAGGCATCACTTCGTCGTAGTCGACAAGGCCGCCAGGTTTCCGCTTGCGCTTGCCGCTCACGGCTGCGGAAAGCGGTCCCTTGGGATAGGCTTCCTCTCTGCGAATTAGCGGGACGGTGAGTCGTTGTGGGTGTTTGGCGTAATCGAAGCCGTAGCGGCCCTTAACGCAAAGCCTCGAATCGCTGGCGGGGCTCTCGCGGCCTTCGGCGAACACGATCGTGTTCTGCTCCTCGTCGACGTGGTACCTGATAGCGCAGCCGACACCGCAGTACGGGCAGACCGAATCGATAGGCTTGAGCTCTGGGCGCGGAGCGATCGGTACGGTGATCGTCTTGTTGGTGAGCGCGCCCGTCGGGCAGGCCGCCGCACACTCACCGCATGAGACGCATGTGCTATCACCCATCGGCGCGTTTAGGTCGAAAGAGATCCGTGAAGTATAGCCCTT
>JBDHHL010000569.1:0-2778 GCA_039589375.1 Gemmatimonadota bacterium
CCCACCGATCGACCAGACGCGCGGGTCGAGAATATCTTTTCGCGCCGGGGTCGGTTCATGCGCCAGTACCGGCAGATGCGGGCCGGCGGCCAGATGGACGACGAGGTCCTGGCGCACTACTACGAGCGGCACCCCGAGGATCGCGAGCTCGACACGCTGATGCTGGAAGAGATCTTCCCGAAGCTGCGCCAGGACATGCGGGAATACGGCGACCATTACAAGCTGGCGGTGGCCTGGGCCGACGCCATGTTCGCCGTGGGCCCGGAGCGCCCCGACGGGCCGCCCGAGGTGGCCGATTTCCCGCAGCCCGACCGCATGGGGCGCGTTCCCGAGAAGGAGAAGATGAAGGATCCGAACAAGACATCGGACCTCATCAAGAAGGTCGCGCACGAGTTCGGCTCGACCCTGGTCGGCATCACCAAGCTGAATCACGATTGGGTGTACAAGCATCCGCTGCCGGGCCGTGGCTTCGAGGACGTGGACGAGCCACTGCAGGTCCCCGCCCATTGGGAGTACGCCGTGGTGGTCGGCACCCCCATGTCGTGGGATCCGATGTACGCCAACCCAAACTACGGCACATCCAGCGATGCGTACGCCCGCTCGCGCATCATCGCCACGCGCGTGGCCGCTTTCATCAAGGCGTTGGGCTACCCGGCGCGCACGCACATCCCAGGCAACAGCTACGACCTGATGGTGCCACCCATCGCCATCGACGCGGGCCTGGGCGAACACGGTCGGCACGGCGTGATGATCACGCCGGAGTTGGGCTGCAACATCCGGCCGGCCGTCGTGACCACGAACCTGCCGCTGCAACCGGACAAACCGATCGACTTCGGGGTCCAGGACTTCTGCCGTTACTGCAAGGTCTGCGCGGAGAACTGTCCCAGCGGCGCCATCCCGTTCGGCGACAAGGAAGACGTGCGCGGCTACCGCCGCTACAAGATCGACACCGCCAAATGCCTCAACTTCTGGAACTCGAACCTGGGCAGCATGGGGTGCCGGATCTGCATCGCCGTCTGCCCTTACACGCGGAAGGCAAACTGGCTGCACAAGCTGGCGCTGAAGCTCAGCGCCAACGATCCGACCGGCCTGTCGGAGCGCACGCTGACGGGGATGCACAAGGCGTTCTACGAAGGGCCCGACCCACAGGACTACTACATGCCGTCGTTGGGCGGCAAGAACGCGTCGTACCGCGAGCCGCCGTGGTGGCTAAGGACCGAAGACTTCATCGATCTAGGTTGAGGTTTGACGATGCAGATATTCAACAGCGGCTTCTTCTGGTTCGTCGAAGGGATCCTCTTCTCCGTCATGGTCCTCGGGGTCCGGGCGTGGGCCAGGGATCGCTCGATCCCGCAATCGTGGTGGAAGTGGCTGGCTTTCCTGGCCTGGGTTCTTTTCGCCGGGTTCACGATCGCGTTCGTCGGGACCAGCTTCGGTGAGGGCGAGCCTACGGCCGCCGTGCGGGGCGGAATTCTGTTCGGCATCATCGTCATCTTGTCCGGGGTCGGTCTCTGGCGCCTGTGGATGATTGGCGCTGCACATCGTCATCGCCAGCCCCATCGACACAGAGCCTCACGCTCTTGATGAAGCGAAGACGGAACTCCGTCATCGCGTTCGCGGCGATCGTCGCGCTCGGAGCCGCGCTATGGCTTGGGCGGACGCGAACCGCACCCGATCTGACCAGCCCCATCCAACGGATCTTCCCGCAGGCCGCCGCGTTCGTGCAGCATCGCGGCGTCTTCCACGTCTATGATGATCAGGATCGTCTGGTCGGCTGGGCCGCCAGCGGCAGCGCGTCCGGCTACGGCGGCCCGATGCTGTTGGTGGCCGGGATCGACACGCTGGGACGGGTCGCCGGGGTCGAAGTCGTCGAGCAGCGCGAGACGCCGATCTTCTGGCGGATGGTCCGGGCCTCGGACTACTTCAAGGCGATCGCCGGGGCCAGGTTCGACGGCATCAACTACGACTACCCAAATGTCGTGGGAGTGACCGGAGCCACGATCTCGTCCGATGCCGTGGTCGCCAGCGTCAGGGCGTCGGTGGCGGAGGTTGCCGGCGAAGCCTTCGATGTGCGGGTACCGCTGCCCCGCCAGGCTTTCGAGTTCGGCATCCTGGAAATCACGATCCTCGTCGTGTTTCTAACCGGCATCACCGTGCACCGCGCAGGCGGCCGCGCGCGCCGCAGCATTCGTTGGGCCTGCCAGATCGCCGGCCTGCTGATCCTCGGGTTCTGGAAGGACTCGCCGATCACGCTGGCGAAGATCACTATGCTGCTGTCGGGTTACTTCCCCGACGTACGTACCGGGCTCGCGCTCTACCTATTAATCGGCGGCTTCGCCGTCACGACGTTCATCTACGGACGGAATATCTACTGCCTCTACGCCTGCCCATTCGGTGCGGCGCAGCGGTGCGTCGGCGTGATCGGAGGCAAAAGCTTCAGGCTTCCCGCCTGGTCGGTTCGCCTGATGCAGTGGCTGCGAAACGTCATCGTGTTCGTCGCGGTCTTCATCGCGCTGCTCACCCTGCAGCCCGCGCTGGCCAGCTACGAACCGTTCGCGGTGCTCTTCTCGCTGCGCGGCACGACGTTGCAGTGGCTGCTGCTGTTCATAGTGCTGGTCGTGTCGCTGACGATCCGCAATCCGTGGTGCAATTTCTTCTGTCCCATGCGGTCGGCCGAGCTCGTGCTCAAGGAAGTGAGAAGAGCGTTCCGGAAAGGGGTTAAGGTGAGATCGGGATGGGCGAACGCTTGCGCCAACGCTTCGGGCCACGGGACGTCCT
>JBDHHL010000570.1:0-2770 GCA_039589375.1 Gemmatimonadota bacterium
CCCATCGCAGGATGTCCTTGGCAGATGTGAGCCACATCAAGCGGGCCGAGACCGTGGGATCCCCCAGCCGCTGGGTCGACAGGGGAGTTGCGCGCGCCACTCGGTTTCGGATTCTGCGCGGCGTCCAAGAGCCAAGTCGGGCCATGGTCTCCGTGCTGACGATCCCCGGTACGAGCTGGGCAACTACCGAGAGAGCCGGATACACGAACCTTGCGATACCCCGTGTGCGAATCTCGCGTTCGAAACCCGCCCACGCATCTGGATCTGGGGCGAAATCACGACGAATCACCAACACCATGTCGACCAACAAGATCAGCCTGACGCAATCGAAGCCGCTTGACGCGTGGAAGGCCAGATAAGCCAGCAGGCTCGCTGACTTCATTACCTGCACTCCCGGTAGCTCGTCTGACAAATTTGCTCGTGCGACACTCGCCAGTTCGCCGAACGCTCCTACCACCGAGTAATTGAACCTACGGTCCAGAGTCGCGTGGAGGTCGATGGACCATGGACTCTCGGCGTGCGTCAGCTCCAACGACCGAGGATCACCAAGATCTGGGAGGTGCCAATCCCCCCGATGGGAAAGCCTATCCGTAATGCCCTTGACGAATCCCAGCCGCGACAGCACTGCCGCCGCTTCTTCTGCCTTTCCGGCGTCCACGAGCAGGTCGATATCTGTTGAGGGGCGCGCCCCGGGCTCGGGATAGTAATCCCGTCCTACGTGGACCCCCTTGAGGACTGTCACACCCAATTGGTGCCCCTCGAACTGCCTTAGCAGTCGAGTCAGCTCAACAGACAACAGCGCGGCACGGCGCCGGCCGTGCTCCAGATGTTCCCCGAAAAGGGCGGCGATCTCGTCGTCGGCCTGCACCACGCCCTGCTCGATCCAATACCCTATGAGCGGGCCCACCCCGCTGACGAATCCGGCGATGCCAAGTGCCCTGACGGTTGAGCCGTGGGGCGTGATCAGCCGTTCCGGCTGACGGTTGCCTAGGACGTCGGCCGTGAGTCTCACGAGCCTCGCTACCGCGCTCCAGTAGTGCTCGGATCGCAATCCAGGCCAGAGATCCGCCAGGTTCCTCTTGCGGGTCCAACTATCAAGACGATTGCGGATAATCTTACTGTCGATCATCGGCCCCATGGAAGTAGAGCGATTAAGGTAGCCTGACTGGAGATGCGGTGGTAAGATTGCCGCTGACGAGATGCCCGACGATCCCCTGTACCGCAACGTCCAACTCGGCATACGAGCTAGCATTCCGGTGCTCGGTGTGCCAGTCAATTTCGCCTCGAACGACGCAGGAGTCATGGCGACGGTAGAGGAGGACTACGGCATGTGGCGCGTGCTGGAACAGCATCCCGATCTCGTATCCGACGTAGTTATTTCAATCCGGCTGACAGTACATGAGGGCAACGAGCGATCCGACGGCCGCGCTCCCATTAGTTACCGCATGCCCGATGCAGAGCGCGTGATCGTACATACGCCCGGAAGCCTGGGGATCGCCGACGTGCGGCGTGGAGAAGCGATCGCCTACGTGACGCCGTCGCTGGCGGCAGATCGGGAACACTTCCGGTACGGTGTGCTCGACACCTTGACGCTCACGCTGGTCACGACCCGCGATCGGCTGCCGATCCACGCCGCCCTTGTGCGACAGGGTGCCAGGGCGCTGATCCTCGCCGGGCCGAGCGGCGTGGGCAAGAGTAGCCTGGCTTACACTGCCAAGAGCGCCGGCTGGGAGCTGCTCACCGACGACGCCTGCTACGTGCAGATGGATCCCGATCTAAGGCTCTGGGGCATTCCGGGGCGCACCTATCTGCCGCCAGACACCGCCGCCAGGTTCCCTGCACTGCGAGAGCGGACGCCCGAGCGTCTCGCCAACGGCAAGCTCAAGATTCCGATCGACCTTGAACCGCCCGCGCCGACCGGCGGTCCACCGGTGGTCAGAGATGTGGCGATATGTTTGCTCGCGCGCGACGGGGGTCCGATGGCACTGGACCGTGCCACGCCGGAGGAAGTCTCGCGCGGTCTGGGTGACGAACTGGATTTGACTCACGACCTATACGTTGACACCAAACAGTCCGTGCTCGAACGACTCACCGGCAACGGCGGATGGCGCCTCACCCTGTCGGAGGATCCGCGAGAAGCACTACAGTACTTGGATAGAATCGTAGCAGGTTGATTGTCAACGTACGCGGCCACTACGGGCGCTCACTTCACCTCGCACTGAGTATCCCAGCTCGTTGAGCATATAGCCCAAACGGCGATTCAGCTCGGCGGCTTCGGCGTCGCCGAACTGCTGCCGCCAGTGACCGATTGAGCGTGCGTGCACCGGCTCCCTGACCTCACGGAGGTGCTCGTGCACGTCCACGTCGCCCAGCTCCAGATCCATCTCATGATGGCGCAGCATTCGCTCGTCGAAGCTGAAGTTTAGAAAGGCGCAAACGGGACGGAGTACCGATTCGGGCGACCGCACCAAGTCCTCGTATTTCACCTGGATAAGCGCCCCGGGATGGCGCCGGGAGAAAGTCTGCGCTGATTGAATTGCACGGAGCCAGATATCCGCCGAGCCAGCTAGGTCGTGCGGTCCGAGTCGCACAAAAGACGCAGCCACGTCCCGGCCATCCCGAACCACATGAACAAAGCGTGCGTCGGGAAAGACGCGCCGGATCTGTGGCATCGAGTTGATGTTCGAAGGAGTCTTGTCACCCCAACGGTGGGCTCGCGGTTTCCTCCCCCGCTCGCGCGCGTGGAATCGATAGAAGGCGTCCAGCACGC
>JBDHHL010000571.1:0-5982 GCA_039589375.1 Gemmatimonadota bacterium
TCGTATCATTCCTGGTGTGGCGGGTCGTCGTCGCGGCGGCCCGCAGCTGAGCTCCATCCGTTAGGCGGCGCTGATGAAACGACGCCTCCTCAAAGTCGTTGTCTTCCTGGCGCTGGGTGCGCTGGCCAATGTGGCCGTTGCATGGGGGTGCGCGGTCTGGGTGGCTCCACAAGCATACACGACCCTCAACGGTGATACGTGGCTCGATGACGCACGCATTTGGAGGGTTCACAGTAACCCCGGGCCCGGCTACGGCGAGGTTGCGTCGTTCGTCCAGACAATTCCAGACTCGATTAAGGCGCAGATTGCGGCTAGCCTTCGGGGCGCAGGTGCCACGTCTGCGGAATCTGTTATCCCCTGGTGGTCCCGACTGCGGAAGCCAGACCCCGAGGACCCAAAGACGATGGCTCACCGCTTCCAAAGCGCATGCGGCTGGCCTTGGGTCAGCCTGAGCTACCATGGTGTCTTTACGCAACACCCACGTGGCGGCAGTACGCAGCGCGAGATCACAGGCGGCATAATCCTCTATCAGCCCACGTTTGGAGCCGGTGACAAGCCCTTTCGGGCGCTACCTCTACTTCCTTTGTGGGTAGGGTTCGTCGCCAATACGGCGTTCTACGGTGCAGGCCTCTGGCTTGTCTGGTTTCTCAACATCCTGCGCCCCTTCACTCTGCTCCGTCGCCTTCGCATTAAGCGCGGCTTGTGCCCTGCCTGCGGATATCCCATGGGAGATTCCGACGTTTGCTCCGAGTGCGGGAAACCATTGCCCTCTAAGCCCGGCGTCGCCTAACCAATCGCTCCAGCTGCCAGGCCGCCCGTCGCGTGTCGGGGCGTGATCTGCTCGCCGCGCCGCCTTCGGCGGCACAATGCTCGCAAGAGCCATACCATGTGTGTGTAGGCGGGCCGTCGTCGCCGGCGGCCCGCAGCTGAGCTCCGTTCGTTAGGCGACTTCAGAGTTCCCATCCCTGGAGTCGGACATCGACGAGGCAAATGGCACTGAGCACATCCAGCTCGGGTTGGCTTGAACGCATCGCCGCGCACACATCGGTTTGCGTGCTCACTGTTCTGTATCCCGAATTGCGGCTTGCTCGAAATGACCGCGACCGTATCCTCGCTGCCTCAGGCCTTGGCCGGTTCATGGTGTCCCATCCCCGTCTTTCTACGTTGGGAATGGTCCTCTTTCCCCTGGCGGCGGTTGCGGTTGGCATCCTGGGTGGGCGCGAAGCTCTCCGCGCAGCGGCTTCTCTGAGCCCTCTTCTTCAGACCTTGGTGTCCATCGTCGGCTTCTTGATCGGACTCGCGGCACCGTTCATTGCTGTCTATCTGTTGTCGCGGCGCTCCAAGAGGCAAATACACCTCTACCTCCTTCGAGGTCTCGATGCCCCGATTTGCCCATCCTGCGGCTATTCCATGCATGGGCATTCCCCGGCACAGCCTGTCACCTGCCCAGAATGCGGCAATGAAGTAGCGGTAGAACTGCCGGACCGCCTGTGGACCTCGCGAACCTGTCGCCTTAAGAACCTCGTCAGGGACCCCGAGCCACCTACCGGTTTCGTATCCGCTAAAGGTGCAGCGCGTCCTGCTGGGAAGGGCCCCGACGTTTTGGATCAATACCCCCGTCGGGGCCCGCCTCGGTGAGCACCTGGTCCGCCTGACCACTGCCCAGGGAATGACCCCTACGGATGGGAATTTCGATTTCGGGGGACGGATCGGATGCGCAGTGGGGGGCCGCCGGGCCCGGGCGCGGGGGGCGTGATCGGCCTGCCGACGGTAGCGCCTTGATCGCGACGTTGAGGTCCATCCGCTTGTCACGGGAAAGGTACACGACCTCAATCCCGCCGCGACCGATCTCGCGTGCGACCGTGTAATGATCTGACCTCGCCGGACCAGCACCCGCGAGGCATCATTCGAGCAAGGCGGCTCACATCTTGCCGAGCAGCGCCTTGAAACGGGGATGCGCGCGCAGGGAATCGAGGTCCGGGTCGTTTTCGGCCCATCCCCGGTAGAGGAAGCCGCTCTCGATCGTGCGCTCCAGCCAGTCGATGGACTTGTCGTCTTCGCCCAGCAGGGCATAGACGCACGCGACGTTGTAGAGCACGACCGCCTCTTCGGGCTCCATGGCGATGGCGCGCTTCACCCACTCCATCGCCTTCGCGGTGTCCTTCAGCCGCGACCAGGCATTGGCGCACAGGCACACCGCGCGCGCATCGTCGGGGTTGAGCTCGAGGTGCTTCTCGATCACCTCGAGGGCTTTTCGGTACGTCGCGTCCCGGTCGCCTTCGCGCTCCAGGCCCGCGTACACGGTCGCCAGCAGGAGTGGCGCGTAGTAATCCTCGAGCCGCAGCTCGGACGCCTTGGCGAGCATCTCGGCGGCCTTCTCGAGCCTCCCGTTGGACAAACACGCCCGGCCGTAAAGGTAATAAGCGTTGAACAGCTGAGGATCGAGCTGGATCGCCTTCTCGAAGTGGGACTGGGCCTGAGTGAAGTCCCCCTTGAGGGAGATGGTCGATCCCATGGCGACGTGCGCCTCGGCCAGCTCCGGATCGAGGTCGAGCGCCGTGCGAGCCGCCTGCTCGGCCTCGCGCAGGTTCTGCTCCGTCGGGTCCCAGTACATGTAGAGCATCGACGAGGCGTCGGCGACGCCCGCGTAGGCAAGCGCGAACGTGGGATCGATCTCGATCGCCCGCTTGAACATCTGGCGCCCGAACTCGTTGCCCTTGCGGCGGAACTGGGCGAAGTACTGCCGCCCGCGCAGGTAGTAGTCGTACCCGGTCATAGCGCTCCGACCAGAGCTGGTACCCGTCAGCGACGTTGATGAGCTGGGCCGTGATCCGCAGGCGCTTGCCTGCCTTGCGGACGCTTCCCTCGAGCACCGTGCGCACACGCAACTGCTCGCCTATCTTGGTGATGTCCTCGTGCTTGCCCTTGAAGGCGAACGAGGAGGTCCGCGACACGACACGCAGAGCCTCGACTTTGCTCAACGCGTTGATGATCTCCTCGGCCATGCCGTCCGTGAAGTACTCGTTGTCCGGGTCGGCGCTCATGTTGGCGAACGGGAGCACCGCCACCGATGGCGTCTCCTCCTTCTGGCCCTGGCCAACCGTCTGCCTCACGCGGCGCAGCTCGGCCACCAGCTCCCCGGCCGTCTGGAAGCGCGCTTCGCGGTCCTTCTCCAGGCACCGGGCGATGAAGCGGTCTAGGTCCGATGAAACCTTGCGGTTACGATTCCGCACGGGAAGCGGTGTATCCCGAAGAATTGCGCTGAGAATGTCCGCGTCGCTCTCACCCGTGAACGGCGCCTCGCCCGTGACCATCTCATACAGCAGTACGCCGAAGGAGAAGATGTCCGATCGCGCGTCGACCTGCTCGCCGCGGACCTGCTCGGGCGACATGTAGCCGGGCGTGCCCAGCACCCGTCGCTCCGCGGTGAGCTGGGTCACGACCGACGCCCCGTCGGACGAGGCCAGCGTCTTGGCGAGCCCGAAGTCGAGGATCTTGACACGGTTCTCGGCCGTGAGCATCACGTTCTGCGGCTTCAGGTCGCGGTGGACGATGTTCCGGGCGTGCGCGGCGGCCAAGGCGTCCGCGATCTGGGCACCCAGGTCCAGCGCCTCGTTGAGCGAGACCCGCTCCGGCTGCGAGAGCCGCTCACGCAGCGACCGACCCTCGATGTACTCCATGGCGATGAAGTACGTGTCGTCAGCCTGGCCCAGCTCGTAGATAGTCGCGATGTTGGGCTGGCTCAGTTGCGCCGCAGTGCGGGCCTCGCGCTCGAAGCGCTGGAGCCGCTCGCCGCTCGTCCACTCGCCGGGCAGAACCTTGATGGCCACTGGCCGGTTGAGACGAGTATCGCGGCCGAGGTACACGACCCCCATGCCGCCCCGGCCCAGCTCGCGCTCGACGGGGTACGGGCCGATCTGGCGCGGGATCGTGACGGCGACGACCGTGGCTCGGTCCCCGGGACCGGAGCTGGCTCTCGACCCTGGCGGTTGCCCGATTGTCTCTTGCTCATGTCCCGCGTTCATCCCATGGAGCATACCACATGCAACAAGCGCGGCGCCTGCCCAGGCCTTGGAAACGTCCGAGGCCGTCGGTCAGTTCATTCTGATCATCGATGATCGGCGCACCGAGGCCCAGGGCAGCCTCAGCGAGGGTATGGACGGCGGCAGCGCCTAATACAGGAGTTCGCTGTACCGGTTTAGCCCATCGGCGACACCGCCGGCCAGCGCTGCCAGTGTGGTCATCATGTCCCGATCACTGATAGGACAAATGATTTTGGGTGAACGGGCTGGATGGGCGACGGGCCCGGGTCTTGAACGGGTGGTTTGGGTCTCGGCTCGGGATGGTGGGGTGGCGCAGCGAAGCCCAGGATTTCGGCGCAACCACCCCACACCGATCGCGCCGGGCCCGAGCGTCTCGGAAAGCCCGGGGTCGCTGTTTTGTGTCAGTCCGCCGACCAGACGGGCTCGGCGGGGCCGTGTTCCTGAACGAACTCGAAGTCGCTGACGGAGGTGAGCTCGCGGGGTGGCGGCGCGCATCAATCAATGCTCGTAGAGCTACGCTTTGGTGACAAAGCGCAACCTGGGCAGCACACCCAACAAGCCAGCAGGGTCAATCCTGGTTCACTGCGCTGCGAGCCGTGCACGCCCCACCACGCGACGGGCGGCCTGGCAGCTGGAGCGATTGGTTAGACGGCCCGCCGGGATTACGGCATCCGCTTGGCTTCTTGCACAAAGAAGGTGACGGCTGGAGTGAGTTTGGCAAGCAACTTGTCAGGAACGTCGGAGGGGTCGATGTGGTTGTACGCAAGCGCGTGGGCAACCGATTGGGAAGGATTTCCGCCCGTGTAGAACTTGTAGAGATCGCGGGCGTCACCGTCATGGAATTTGTGAATCCTGTCGGACAGTTCAAATGAACTGAGTGAGCCGCGCTCCCACTCGCCAAACGAGTGGTGCAATGCCTCCAACACCTCGCGCAATTCGGAATCCCAGGCCGCATCGGCAAGACGGCGAAGAGTCCGCATTTCGCTCTTTGTAAAGTCGGGCATGTGACTGTTTCCAGGCCGTCTAACAGTGATTCAACTTCGAAACCGCCAGTGAGCCAGGACGCGGTCTCCCGCCATTATACGACGGGCCTTGGCCGCCGAGGGCGCGATTCGGCGGTGCCTGGGCGCGGTTGAACAGCGAGCCAGCAGTTGTTCCGGGAAGCGGATTTGGCACGAATGGTCAGAAGGCTGGGGCGGGGCCTGCTGACCTCCGGCTTCCTCTGCAAGACTGAAGACGCCGAGGCCGCCAGAATGCCAAGTCCCCCCCACTTCGACCGTGCAACGAGGCGATTGACTTGGGTCGGCCTGTTGCGCTGAGGTCGCGCCGCGACGGCCCATGCGTGTTCGGCGACCGTGCGCAACCCGTGCGCAAGCACTTTGGGGCGGTTGTCGTAACTAGGGCACTCGGCGCCTCTTGCGAGGACCGCTCTGCGGTCTTCTAAACCGCAGGTCGCAGGTTCGAGTCCTGCCCGGGGCGTTGGAATCCGCGTTATTGGCGCACTGTCACGACCCCAGTTGGCCATGAGCGGCCACCACGTGTGCAACCCCTGCGCAACCTTGCCTTCCCGCCGGCGGTCGCCCGCGGCGCTCACACCTGCTGTCAAAGTCCTCGGCCTATCCGCAACGCCTTCACCACCCCGAACCGAGGCCGAATCGACCCGCCCAGGCCCGGCCCCGCGGCCCATCTGGCCCGCCACCCGAAAAAAAAGCTCGCCTATCAGTCTATTCTTTGCGTCAGGAGCGCCCGGCGCAGGCGACTAACCCGGAGAGAAGGGGACCCTCGCCCCCATGTACAACAAATGACCAACTTGAAAGGGACAGACATGTTAGTCCGACCACTCGCATCGACTCTGATGCTCCCTTCCGTGTTACTGATTCCAACGATCGCCATGGGGCAGCCCCAGATGGTCTGGGAAAACACGATCTCGGTAACCTCG
>JBDHHL010000572.1:0-2766 GCA_039589375.1 Gemmatimonadota bacterium
GGCGGCCAAGGTGTGGTACCTGCGGCCGCCGGCCGATCGGCGCGACGAGCTGGACGCGCGGCTGCTTCAAATAGGCGCGGAAGCGCGGGCCGCCGGGCTCGACCTGATCGTGCACGCCACCTCGCTGCGGGAAGCGACGATGGCATTGAGGGCGGGCGCGAAGCTGCTGGTTCACAGCGTGCAAGACCAGCACGTCGACGAAGAATTCCTCCAGCTGCTGCTGCGGAACGATGCCGTATATGAACCGACGCTGGTGGTCGGTGCGTTCTGGACCCGCGCCGTCGGTTCCATCGCCCTGAACGTGCCACCCGAGATCGACGACGCCAACGGCTGTGTCGATCCCGGCACCCGGGCGAAGCTCCAGCAGACCGCGGAGCTCCAGCCGCTGCTGCCCGAAGCGCGGCGTTCTCCCGAAGCCTTCTACCGCCGGTTGGAACGTGGAGGTATGTCGCGCGCCATCATGAACGAGAACCTCCGCCGCGTGCACGAGGCGGGCGTGACGATCGCAACCGCGACCGATGCCGGGAACCCGCTCACGCTGCACGGCCCCTCGATCTACAACGAGATGGAAGCCATGCAGGCCGCTGGAATCCCGGCGCCGGACATCGTCGTAATGTCCACGCGCAACGGAGCGGTCGCCATGAACCGCCTCGACGACTTCGGCACGCTCGAGGCGGGCAAGATCGCGGACCTCATCGTCCTCGATCAGAACCCGAACGAGGATGTACGGGCGTTTCGCAGCTTGACTCACGTGATGCGGGCCGGCGTGCTGCGCGAACAGCGGGAGCTCGCCTACCGCTAGCCGCGAACCGGCGTAGAAACGCCAAGCCCGGAGGAGATCCTCCGGGCTTTTTCCGTGACGGAACTGCTCGTGGCGAATCGGTATTCGAAGTTAAGCTCGCCGGATCTCTGGGGTCAAGAAGTACGGCTGACCAGGCCCTCCAGTGAGAATGGTGGCGTGCCCCCGGTGGGATTCGAACCCACACGACCTTTTGGTCACCCGATTCGCCATCGAGCGCGTCTGCCAGTTCCGCCACGGGGGCACCTTCTCTGCAGGATGGCAGGAACTGGCAGTACCACGCGCCGGCGGCTGCGCGGCCCCACAGACCGCGCCCACGGTAAGGGACGACCGTCAACGAATTCTCAAAGCTCCACGATCGTTCGTCGCCTCCATTAAGCTCCCGCACCATCGCCACCGCCGCCCGACGCGCTGAAGCCCGTCGCACGCCTCTGGCTGCCGAAGCAGCTCGGGATGATCTATCTCGGGCGTCCAGATCCGGACCCCAGGCGACTATCTCCGCCAACGCGATCGCCGCCGCTCGTGAGGCGACCCTAGCGTCTGAACCACAAAGGCTGTGGCGCCGTAGACCGCCGCCACTTTGAAAACGTGGCGGCAAGAATCCTCGGACTCGAGAACCATCAGAGCTCGCCGGTCGCCACGCGCACATCGGTCCGGGAGAAGTCATCGCCGACGAACAACAGCGGCTCGTCCAGGGCGCGGGCCAGAGCGTAGGAGAAGCAGTCACCGAAGTTTAGACCCGCGGCATGCCGACCCCTGCCGAATCGCCGGTAGGCGGACCGGGCCAGTTCGGCATGCTCTTCGGTGACGGAGATGACCTCCACACGAGCACGTTGTACGAACAGGTCGAGCTCCCTCTCACCATGGTCGCCATATCGGGCTTGCAGGATGATCCCGGCTTCCACCAGGCTCGCGGCGGAGAGGCGCCGGACTCCGGCTTCCTCGAGGGCGGCCACCAAGCGTGGCGCGCTCTCCTCGTTCTGGAGGATCGCGACGACGGCCGAGGTGTCGAGGATCACGATTTCATCTGGGGAGGCCTCGGTCGTCGTAGCCGACGATCTCCTCGTCGCTGCGCTGGTCGAGGCGCGGGAGCCCGGCGATCCGCTCCTGCATCCGGGCTATCTCGTCCTGAAGGCCGCCAGCCAAACGGCGCCCCTTGATGTTTTCCAGGCGGTCGCGCAGGGCGCGGATAACGGCATCGGTCAAGCTCTCGCCGGTGGCCTCGGCAAGTTGGCGAGCCAGGCGATCGGCCTCCGGATTCTTGATGCTGAGGGTCATACTACCACCTTGGTTTGGAACCTTCTTCCAAATTAGGTGGATTCTTCCAATCTTCAACCCCCTAAGACCCGTGCTCCTCTGACAGCTCTCGACCATATCGGACAGTAACGCCTTGCTGTCAACGCACTAGCACAGATCGGCTCCCAGCTCCGTTAGACCGCCGACGTCATCGCCCCGTCCGCGGCTGTTTCGGATCAATCTGGCGTGAAGTCGCGGGTGAGGGCGAGGAGGAGGACGCGGACGCGACGTTGACGACAACCACGCGAACGGCGTGACCTGGCCCAGCTTCGATAGGATCTCCTTCCTCGCCCCAGCATTCCTCGGCGGGGTCCCACACACCCAACGCCTCAGGGCGCGGCGGGACTAGGCCCAGGGCGGCGACGTCAGCGCACGGGTCGCTCCTTGACCGCCAGCGCGACGAGCTGGACGGGGCTACTCAGATCAAGGTCGGCAGAGGTGGCGGACTCTTCTGGGCGCGGTTTCAGTTCATCACCTCCCGGGGAGACGGAGCCCGGATGGCCAGAGCAATCCTTGCGGCCGAAAGTGACATCGACACTGCAGCTCGGACCGTCGCCCGGATCGGGTCGTCTCAACCGCGCGGTTCGGGAAGCAGCTTCAGCGTCTCTACAGACGCGGGCTCGACATCTTCGAGCTTGCCCCCAGCCCGTTCCTCTCGCAGAATGAGATCG
>JBDHHL010000573.1:0-3078 GCA_039589375.1 Gemmatimonadota bacterium
TGCTCAAGCTCTACGCATTCGATGGTCTCAAGCGGACGGAGGTGGAGAGCGCGATCGCCGGGGACATCGTGGCGCTGGCGGGGCTGGACGGCGTTGAGATCGGGATGACGCTCAGCGATAATGATGTACTAGAGCGACTCCAGGGTATCACGGTCGAGGAGCCCACAATTTCCGTGGACTTCATGGTCAACGATTCGCCGTTCGCCGGCGAATCCGGCCAGTTCGTCACCAGCCGGCAGGTCAACGAACGACTGTATCGAGAACTAGAGCGCAACGTGGCGCTCAAGGTGGAGCCGACCGACAGACCCGAGGTGTTGACGGTCTCCGGTCGCGGCGAACTCCACCTGGCGATCCTGATAGAGACGATGCGCCGTGAGGGCTACGAGTTCCAGGTGAGCCGGCCGCGCGGGATAGTCCGCCAGGGCGCGAACGGTGAGCGACAGGAACCGTATGAAGAGCTGGTCGTCGACGTGCCGGAGGACATGACGGGCGTCGTGATGAAGAAGCTCGGGCCGCGTCGCGGCGAATTGATCGAGATGAGCAACCCTGGGCAGGGTCGTTCGCGCATGCATTTCAAGCTCCCGGCTCGCGGGTTGTTCGGCTATCGCTCCGAGTTCCTCACCGACACGCGTGGCGAGGGAATCATGCATCACCGGTTCCTGGACTATGACCGGTGGGCGGGATCGCTGGCAGGTCGCTTGCGTGGCGTCTTGGTGGCCGACCGTCAGGGAGACGCGCTGGCCTACGCGTTGTTCAATCTACAGGAGCGAGGCACGCTGTTCATCGGGCCCCGTGACCGTGCCTACGGTGGGATGATCATCGGCGAGCACTCGCGCGCCAGCGACCTGGATGTGAACGTATCGAAGGGGAAGAAGTTGACCAACGTCAGGGCTGCGGCATCCGATGACAACGTCGTGCTGGAGCCGCCGCGCCGCATCTCTCTCGAAGGCGCGCTCGAGTACATCGAGGACGACGAGCTGATCGAAGTCACGCCGGATGCTATCCGGCTTCGCAAACGCGTGCTCAATGCCAATGAGCGCAAAAAAGCCGCGCGCCTGAGACACGCGGTCGTACAATCCTGAGGAAATCAGTCGTGAAGAACGAGAGCTCGCTAGGGATACTGGAGATTAGGGACAAGGGTAGCGGGTTCATCCGCTGCCGCGAGGCCAGCTACCTCCCCTCCGATTGCGACGTCCATGTGGCCCGAAAGCTCATCCAGCGGTACGGGCTGCGCACCGGCGATGAAGTGGCCGGGACCGTCGGCAAAGCGCCGGGGCGGGGAAAGAGCCCGCCACTCACAGAGGTCAGCGCCGTTAACGGCCGGCCGCCCCAGCATGCCGAGGGCCGCCCGAAGTTCAGCCAGCTCGGCGCGGTCCATCCCGATGAGCAACTCATCCTCGACTGCGGGCGGACCATGGTCGGGGTTCCCGACTACACCAATCGCGTCATCGATCTGCTCTGTCCCTTCGGAAAGGGCCAGCGCGCGCTCATCGTGTCGCCGGCGAAGGCGGGAAAGACCACCGTGCTGCAGTCGGTGGCGCAGGGCATAGTCAAGAACCATCCCGATGCTACGCTGCTCATCCTACTCGTCGACGAGCGGCCGGAAGAGGTCACCGAGATGGAGATGTGTGGCTTCGGCGAGGTCGTCTCATCGAGCTTCGATTTCCCGGCCGACCGCCATGTCTCGGTGGCCGAGCTCACGCTGGAGCGCGCGCGCCGGCGCGTGGAGATGGGCGATGACGTGGTCATCATCCTCGACTCCATCACCCGGCTCGCACGCGCCTACAACTCGGTAGAGCGGGGAACCGGTCGCACGCTTTCCGGCGGCCTCGATGCCTCTTCCATGGAAGGGCCCAAGCGCTTCCTGGGCAGCGCGCGCAAGAGCGCCCCCGCTAAGGGTGGCGGCTCCCTCACCATCATCGCCACTGCGCTCGTCGACACCGGCTCGCGCATGGACGATGTCATCTTCGAGGAGTTCAAGGGCACCGGTAACAGCGAGCTGGTGCTGAGCCGCGAGCTGGCCGACCGCCGCATATTCCCGGCCATCGACCTGAACGCCAGCTCGACGCGGCGCGAGGAACTGCTGCTCGCGCCGGATGCGCTCTCCGTATCGCAGGCTATTCGTCACCGGCTTGCCCAAGCCGCGCCGGTCGACGCCATGGGCGAGTTGCTCTCTGTTATGAAGCGGACGGACTCGAACGCCGACTTGATCAAGCAGGCGGCCGCGGCGGACCAGTAGACGCTCGGGTGCGCGCAGCTCCTCTTTTGTACAAGCCTTCCATCTGACTGCAAAAAGTAACCCGGCAACGGTCCCGCGGGGTTCAACGATTACCTATATTAAATGAAGTTCCAGATGGCACAGAACTGGCCCGCTACGCGGAGGACCAACACTATTAGTAGCGGTTGGGCAGCGGCAGGCTTCGGGCCCCTTCGGAAGTCAGAGGTACTACGATGATTAGGAACGCCATTCTCAGTCTTGCGCTCTTGGTGCTGCTAGGACCGACTTTGGCGGCGCAAGAACCGGCGGGCTCGGACGGTGGAAAGGCGAGCTGGTCGGCCGGCCTGATGCTGGGCTACAAATCGGGCTTTGGCATCCAGGCCAATGGCATGGTATCGAACTTCACTCCGAGCTTTCCGGTCATGGCCAGGCTGGGCATCTCCTACGTATCGGTGGATGCGGGCCGTCCCCTGGACGCGAGACGCGTGTTCATCAACGACGCGACCAACGGGGGCCGTCCCCTGGACGCGAGACGCGTGTTCATCAACGACGCGACCAACGGCGTACCAGAGAAGAACGGTCGGATCTGGGAGTTCAGTCTCGATGTTCTCTATCCAGTGAGGCTTCTCTCTCTTCAGCAGGCCTATGTGTTCGGCGGTCTGCGCCACTCTCGCTTCAGTGGGAACTTCAAATTCGTCGGTGGTAACGAAGATTTCGACATAAAGAGCAACCATTGGGGACTCGGAGGCGGGCTCGAGATCTACTTCCCGGTGAACCGCCGCTTCGACATGGTGCTCAACGGTGGGTTCAACTACTTGTTCTCCGGCAGGATGACCGGCCACGACACGTCGTACAGCCCC
>JBDHHL010000574.1:0-2726 GCA_039589375.1 Gemmatimonadota bacterium
TCCTCGAGCAGCCGGCATTGCTCGACGAAGTCCCGAGTCAGCTCCTCAACCTCCCGCAGCCGACCTTTGTGGGTGATCCGCTGGTTCGCCTTCACCGCGAACGTGAACCCATCCGGCGTGCCGTCTCGCCAGCCCTCCAGCAGGCTCGCCCGCGGGAAGCGGTAGAACGTGTTGTTGATCTCGACCGTGGAGAATTTTCCGGAGTAGAACTCCAAGAACTTCGACTGCGGCAACTTCTCTGGATAGAAGGAGCCCTTCCACTCGGGGTACGAGTAGCCCGAAGTCCCGGCAATGATCTGGCCCGTGCTCATGAGCGGGCAAACCTATCCGGCTCGCAGCGGTCGCACAACGCCGGGCTGCCCATCCTCAGCGGCATTTGACGGACGGGCGCGATGGCAGGAAAATGTTAGGAGCGCAGCGCCCATCTCGACGAGACGGATGAGAGGGAACCCACATGCCTGAAGACACGAGAGCGAGGCCGCTCTTCGCCGGTCTGGACGTCTCGACCCAGAGCTGCAAGCTGGTCGTCATCGATCCCGAGAGGGGAGACGTCTGTCACGTCGACCGGATCGACTACGACCGCGACCTGCCTCATTATGGGACCGAGGAAGGCGCCGTCGCGGGACTCGGGGAAGGCGTCTCCGAGTCCGACCCCGGCATGTGGGTCGAAGCCGTGGATCGACTGTTCGGCCGGCTGCGCGAAGCGGGCGTAGCTGCCAACCGAGTGCACTGCATCTCCGTCTCCGGCCAGCAGCACGGACTGGTGGCGCTGGCCGCCGACGGCACGCTCGCCCGATCGCGCGCCAAGCTGTGGAACGACTTCTCCACCGCGGAGGAGTGCCGGATCCTAACCGAAGCGGTCGGCGGCCCCGAAGCGATGATCGCTGAGGTGGGCAATACCCAGCGGACCGGCTACACCGCACCCAAGATCCTGCACATGCGGCGACACGAGCCCCAACTCTACGACCGCGCCCGTACCCTCCTCGTCGTTCACAACTACATCAACTGGCACCTGACCGGCGGCCCCGACGGCGGTGCGGCTGCGATGGAACCCGGCGACACCTCGGGCACGGGGCTCTGGCATCCCGGCAAGAAGGCTTGGTCGCGCAAGGTGATGGACGCGATCGACCCCGAACTGCTGCAGAAACTGCCGCCCGTGGGTCCGGCGGATCGGACGATCGGGGACATCGGAGCGACGCTGGCCGCCCGCTTTGGCTTTCCAGCCGACTGCCGCGTCGATGCCGGCTGTGGCGACAACATGTACGGCGCTCTCGGCACGGGGAACTTCGAGCCCGGAATGATCACGGTCAGCTTGGGGACGAGCGGAACGGCCTGCACCGTTCTGGATGAGCCGTTCATCGACCCGACGGGTGAGATCGCCGCCTACTGCGACAGCACCGGCAAATATCTTCCCCTCCTCTGCGTCTCCAACATGGCCAACGGCTACAACGCCGTTCTGGAGCGGTACGGACTTTCGCATGAGGAGTTCGACGCCATCGTCGAGCAGACGCCGCCCGGCAACGGCGGCCGAGTGTTGATCCCCTGGTACGAGGGCGAGCGCACGCCCGACCTGCCGCTGGCGGCGCCGCTCTACTTCGGCTTCGGCCTCTCGGATTTCGTGCCCGAGATACTCTGCCGGGCGGTGCTCGAGGGGCACGTGCTCAACCTCTACGAGGGCTTCACGCGCATGCCGGTCAGGCCGCGCGAGATCCGCCTCACCGGCGGCCTCGCCGGTTCGCCTTCCTGGTGCCGAACGATCGCCGACATCTTCGAGGCCGAGACGGTACCCGTGCGCGGCGAGGGGGCGGCCCTCGGGGCCGCGATCCACGCGGCTTGGGTCTGGTACCGGGAAGCGGGTCGGGAGCGAACGCTCGCGGAGCTGGCCGAGCCTTTCGTGTTGCTGGATGAGGCACGTCGCCAGCGGCCGGACCCCGAGCGCGGTCCGACCAACCGAGCCCTGAAGCGCCTCTTCCGGGCGCTCGCTTGCCGCGTACGAGGCCTGGAAGGTGAGGACCCGTTCGAACTCCGGCGCGGGCTAACGACGAACGGCGCCGACTAGCCCAACCTACAGCTCCGCGGATTCGGCAATCGCGGTACGTGGTTGCAGAACCCCCTCGGGTGATGGAACCTAGGCCGGTGCGGTGGCCCGCACGCGGAGCGATCCGGCGAACGCCAGCAAGTACATCGCGATAGCTAGGAAGTAGAGCGACCGGAACCCGAAGTACATCGAGTTGTACTCGAGGAACCCGCCCAGCATGGCCCCCAGTAGGTTCGACGAGAGCGCCACCGCCACCGATGCCGATCGCTTGAGTTCGGTCGAGAACGCGAAGCCTGAAAAGAAGAGTGGCAGAGTAAGGAGCACGGGCAGCACGAGCTGGCTAGCTCCAGTTCCGAGCCCCGCCACCACCCATCGACTCGCCACCATTCCCAGGACAAGCGAGCCGACCAGCAGCCCGTAGGTGACGGACGGGCGCGGCGCCCCCCAGCGAATCACGATCAGGTTGGCGAGAAAGGCCAGCATCAGAATGGCCGCTATCACCGCTCCGACCACGACCCAGGTACTTCCGTAGACCAGGGCCAATTCGGTGATCCCCTTGGTCTCGATCAGCATGAACCCGGCACCCAGAAAGAAGCATGGCGCTGACCAGGAACCGCCCGAGCCCGGTGCAAGCTGCTTCACGAAGAGAAGCGAGATCAAGAGTAGCACGAGAATCATTGCGATGTAC
>JBDHHL010000575.1:0-2725 GCA_039589375.1 Gemmatimonadota bacterium
TCGATGCGGAAAGCGGGCGTTGCAGCTATGAGGAGGATGGATCCGCGCGCGTCGCATCGTTTGTGAGCCTCGCGTCGCCGGACTGGACCGTAGTCTCATCGGCGTCGCTGGATGAGTTCGCGCCGCCGTTCGCACGGACGCGCCTGATCAACATGGCAGTCGTGTTGGCGGCGGCGGCGGCAGTGGGCGCGGCGTTCCTGGTGACGACTCGGCGGATGACCCGCTCGCTGGCTGACCTCACGACCGCGGCCGACGAGGTAGCGAGCGGCAACTTCTCGCCGCGATTGCCTCCACCCGGTAGCGACGAGGTGGGAAAGCTCTCCACGGCCTTCGGCTTGATGGTCAGTGAAGTCCAGGAGATGCTGCGTCGGGTACGCGAGAGCCGGCACATGGCGGTGATCGGCCAATTCGCGTCGCAACTTTCGCACGAGATCCGCAATCCGCTGACGTCCATCAAGCTCAATCTTCAGAGCCTCGAGCGAGACGTGGCGGCGAAGCGAATCCCGGAGGATTCGGCACGGCCTGTCGACATCTGCCTACGGGAGGTCACTCGTCTGGATCGCGTCGTGCGCGGAGTGCTGAGCGTGGCTCGAACGAGGCCAGCGGTGCGCGAGCGAGGATCCGTGCATGACGCGGTGCAGGGGGCCCTGGAGGTGCTGTGGCCGCAGCTCGAGGCGCAGGGAGTCGCTGTCGTCCGGGATCTGAGCGCTGCCCGTGACGTCGTCCTCTGCGATGCGGAGCAACTCAAGGGCGTGTTCCTGAACCTGTTCTTGAACGGGGCTGAGGCGATGCCGCAGGGTGGCACTCTGCGCGTCTTGACCGAGACGGCGGCTGATGGCGAGGTAGGTAAGCAAGTGATCCGCGTGCGGGTAGCGGACGAGGGCCAAGGTGTGCCGTTCGATTTGCGCGAGAAGATCTTCGAGCCGTTCTTCACGACCAAGGGGGAGGGAACGGGCTTTGGGCTCACCCTGGCGCAGCACGCAGTGGAGGAGCATGAGGGCATGTTGAGACTCGAAGACGGCGGCGCGAGTGCGGGAGCGGTGTTTGTAGTCGAGCTTCCGCTGGCTGAAACGGAGTCGGAATCGTGAGCGAGCGTATACTCGTCGTCGACGACGATGCGTCGATTCGCGAGACCTTCGAGCATCATCTGACGCGACAAGGTCACCAGGTAGCGACGGCCGCCACGGCGGAAGATGCGCTGGCGCTCGTGTCGGGTTTCGATCCCGCGCTCGTCATCACCGACATACGCATGCCGGGGATGGACGGCATCGAGCTGCTGGAGCGAGTGCGTTCGGACGCTAGCGACGTGGACGTTCTTGTCATCACAGCTCACGAGGACATGAAGACGGCCGTGGCCGCGATGAAGGCTGGCGCCTACGACTATCTGGTCAAACCCCTGGATCTCGACGAGATCGATCTTCTTGTAGAACGATGTCTCAAGGGTCGCGCGCTGCGTCGCCGCTGTCATCAGCTCTCGGCCGAGGCCGCCGAAGGCTACGAACTGGAGCAGTTGGTGGGTCGCGATAAGGCAATGATCGAGATCTACAAACTGATCGGAGTGCTGGCGGAGAATCGCGCCACAGTGCTGATCCGGGGCGGGACAGGAACGGGCAAGGAGTGCATCGCTCGGGCTATCCATTTCAACTCGCCGCACGCGGTGGATCCTTTCGTCGCCGTGAACTGCACTGCGCTGACCGAGACGCTGCTCGAATCGGAGCTGTTCGGGCACGTGCGGGGCGCGTTCACGGGCGCCGTGGAAAGCCGCAAAGGCTACTTCGAGCTCGCCGGCTCGGGCACGGTCTTCCTCGATGAGATCGGTGACATGGGGGCGGAGCTCCAGGCGAAGGTCCTACGCGTGCTCGAAGAGCGCGAGTTCTATCCGGTAGGCGCGGAACGCCCGCGCGTCACCAACGCGAGGGTGATCGCGGCGACGCACCGACCGTTGGAGGAGCTCGTCCGAGAGGCGCGATTCCGGGAAGACCTCTACTTCCGCCTGAAGGTCGTGGAGATCAGCGTGCCGCCGCTGCGCGAGCGGAGGGGCGACATACCCCCGCTTGCTGAACACCTGCTCGGCAAGATCGGCCGCAAGCTTCACAAGCGAATCGAGGGGATCACCGACGACGCAGTGAAGATCCTCGAACAGTACGATTGGCCGGGCAACGTCCGCGAGCTCGAGAACACTCTCACTCGAGCGGCGGTCCTCACCCGGGGCCCGATCATCGGCGCCGATCAGATCTCGTTGTCGGCGCTCGAGTCAGCGGACGCAGCGGCGCAGTCCTCGGTGCCGGCGAGCGACGCCTTGGAGGCCGTGGAGGCCGCTCACGTTCAACGCGTCCTCGAGCGCACGGGCGGCAACAAGCGTCAGACGGCCCGGATCCTCGGCGTGTCGCGCCCGCGGCTGGACCGGCTGATCGAGAAGCATGGGCTGCATCTCCAGTAGTAACGATACATGACCGGGGTGGCCACGGATCGTTGCCGCCTCACGGCTCGTGACGTGGCACCTTCTGCGGCCTTTCCCTTCTATTTAGCAGAACTCACGGCACTTCCTAGCCCTGGCATCGCGCTTGCCAGGTCAGGACTCGTGAGAGCTGGAGCGCCCCGCCCCGGCCGTCACATCGCCCTTCTTCAGGAGGTCCGAGAGATGTGGGAGTTCGGCCGAGCACTCGTTGAGAATTCGGTTCTTTACGGCGCTCAGTTCTCCGGCGCACTCTCGTTTCTAGCAGGA
>JBDHHL010000576.1:0-2717 GCA_039589375.1 Gemmatimonadota bacterium
GAAGATCCCGGGGGCACTCGGCACCACCCGGATCGCCACCGACGCACTGGTCTCGCCGTCGTAGGTGACGGCGAGAGTCCCTTCGCCGACCGGAGTCGTCGACGGCAAGATCGCGGCCAGTTGCCCTGACGATGTGTAGAACAGGTAGGCATCCACCGTAGTTCCGTCGACTGTCACCTGCAAGGAGGTGTTGGCCAGTGACGTTGGCCGGGGGAGACCCGATACCTGTAGCTCGGCCGGGCCCATACCCTGTCCGAAGACTACGAACATGGAACCCTGGGCAATGCCGTAGTATGGTATCCCGGGCCGGGCGTAGCTCGCGATGTTCATGATCCCGCCTTCACTGACGACCGGCTGGGCGCTGGCCGCAATGGAAAGTACGGTCAATAGCAGAATGGATCTAAGAAGCATAGACAGTTTCATGATTCTCCTCCAAGTCTCTGTTCAGAGCGATCCAAGATTATTGGGCGGCCACTTCCAGGTTGGTCGCCGACTAACGCATGTTTGCGCATTTTCGGGGGCAGCCACCCACAACTAATTGAAAACACAAGACCGGCCCTGGGCCAGAGCCTAGTATGTAGTGACAATCTATGTTGCTCTTGGATGACATTTTCTCCATTTTCGTAGAACATTTCCTGGTATTATTGTAGTGTCATGTTTCCCCGCACCGTCCGCTCCGGGTCCCACGAGTACCTCCGCCTGGTCGAGTCCTACCGCGACGGCAACAAAGTCAAGCAGCGCATCGTCGCTCATCTCGGCCGGAAGGACCTGTTGGCTCCCCATCTGGACGCCCTCGTCCGCTTGCTGCAGGCCGACCAAGAGGATCCGAGCTGGGTCTCGGCCGAAGACATCTCGACTCCCCAAGCCTGGAGTTGGGGCCCCGTGCTGGTCGCCCGCCACTTGTTCGACTCCCTCTCGCTCGGCGGGATCCTGGATGGGAACCGGAAGCAGCTTCGCCATGACCAACCCCTCGCCGAGCGGGTCTTCGTGCTCGTCGCCAATCGCCTCACCCGGCCCGGTAGCGAACACGCTCTCGCCTCGTGGTTGGAGGATTTCTACGTACCGACCGCCGACGGGAGCCGTTGGATGCCACAGTGGAAGCAGTCCCGGCGCGTCAAGGTTCATTTCCAACAACTGCGGCTGTGGTATCAGACGCTGGACGATCTGCTGGCGCAGAAGGATCGGATGGAAGTAGCCATCTATCAGGAGTTGCGAGACCTGTTCAGTCTGGAGCCGGCGCTGGTGTTCTACGACATCACCTCGACCTACTTCGAGGGGCAAGGGCCGGCGGAGTTGGGGCGGTTTGGTCACAGCCGGGATGGCAAGCCGCGCCATCGTCAGGTGGTGATCGGGGTGGTGATGATGGAAGGCTGGCCGATTGCCCATCACGTGTTTGCCGGCAACCGGCTGGATCAGACCACGGTGATGGAGGTGGTGAACGACCTGCGACAGCGATTGGGATTGAAGCGGGTGGTGTTTGTCGGCGACCGAGGGATGGTGACGGTGAGCAACCTCGATCAGCTGCGGGAGGCCGCCCAGGGTTACTTGGTGGGCCTCCAGCGAAGGAACCGGAAAGACATCCCGGACTACATTGAGCAAGCGGTCACTGGCGACCAGTGGGAACAGTGTCCGGTGGGCATGACGGCTTCCGAGCAAGCGACAGTGCCGCGGACCCGGGTGCAGGAGGTAGCGGGCAAGAAAGCTGGGGTGAGGGTGTTGGTGGTGCACAGCGACGAGCGGGAGGACTACGAGCGGGGAATGCGGGAGCTGTCGATGCAACGAGTGGGGAAAGAATTAGAAAGCCTCCGAGTCCGAGTAAAGAAAGGGGACCTGACCCAACCCGAGAAGATCGGAGCGGCGGCGGCGACGATCCTGCGTCGTCATCATGGCCATCGCTATTTCGCTTGGGAGTTGCGGGACGGTGAGTTTCGCTACTTCGACCATCCGGTGAAATTTCCTCGCGAGCAGGCCTTGGAAGGCAAGTATGTGATTCAGACCGAGGAGCAGGATCTGTCGCCGGTGGAAGCGGTGACGGCCTATAAGCAGCTCAACGAAGTGGAGCGTGGGTTTGCTCACCTGAAAGGGTTGCTGGAGGTGCGGCCGGTCTATCACCGCAAAGACGACCGGGTGAGGGCGCACGTGTTGGTGGCGGCGTTGGCCTTCTTGCTGGATCGGGCGTTAGAGAAGAAGCTCCGAGCGGCCCACAGCCATCTTTCCTCGCCGGCTGCCTGGCGGGCGTTGGAGACGCTGCGCTGCGTGGAGGTGGAGGTTGGCGATCAGCGTCGGCTCTGTGTGACCCGAGGCAGTCGGCAAGCCGCCGAGGTGCTCAAGATCCTGGGCGTGAGTACCCTGGACCCGCCCCAACCGCCAGTCGGCAGAGAAAGGATCATGTAGTGACCAACTTCGAAAACGGACCTTGTGTTTTCAGGGGCTTGCAAGGCCAAAACGCAAACATGGGCTAGACTTCCCGTATCCGCTGTTTCGCTGTGATCGAGTCCACCCGCGAAGGGTTCTAACTCAATACCCTCAAGAAGTGCTCCGCGAAAGAGATGAAGTAGCCGGCAGGCCGCGTCGATGGCGAGCAGGCCCTTGCCGCGGCAGCGGCGTCTCTGAGTCCGTCATACCCCTGGTTGATTGCGATATTGAGACTGGATTGTCGCGGAAACGGACACCCGGAGCGCGCGTGCCCCGCGTAAGTCTGTGAGTAGCAGGGATCA
>JBDHHL010000577.1:0-2713 GCA_039589375.1 Gemmatimonadota bacterium
CGATTCCTGGTAATTCTACCGCGGTGTTCACCCGTGCGACAGCCGTCGATCGACCTTCGGCTTCGCCAGGATCTCTGTATGGCGACGCTGGCGCCGCAATTTCCGTGCGATCCGCAGCCAATGCCTCGTCGGCGCATCCGGATCGTTCGTCACGGCTTCATCGAGTTACAATTCGCCACGTCCGCGGTCGAGCGCGGGCGCAGGAGACACGCATGCCCCTACGGTTGATCGGCTTGCTTACTCTTCTTCTGGCGGTTCTTGACGCAGGCGCTGCTCTCGCAGCCGAGACGCGCGATCTGCTGATGGCGGCGCGCTCCGGCGATCTGGCCCAGGTCAAGCGCCTCATCAAGGAGGGGGTGTCCGTCGACGCCGCCGATGACTGGGGCACGACCCCGCTGTACCTGGCAGTCCAGCAAGGGCAGATCGAGGTCGTGCGCTTTCTGCTGGAGAAGGGAGCCGACCCGAGCGGGCGCGAGACCTTCTTCAACACGAACATCCTGGACGTTTCTCCCTGGGAGGGCGAGCCGGACTACAGAATCACGAAGGCGCTACTGGCGGCAGGCGCCAAGAACCGGGCCAACGCACTGGGCCATGCTCTGGAGACCGGCAACGTCGCGCTGGCGCGCGCGGCGGTGGAGAGCGGCCCGGTGCTGGAATCGGAAGCGGCCGAGCTGCGGCGGCGCTACGGCGAGCTCGAGGGCGAGATCGCCGAGGTCTTCGCCGGCATGAAGACAGAGAAGGATCCGCCGCCGCCGACCTACACGGCGACGGAGCTGGCCGACTTTGCCGGCCATTTCGCGGGCAGCGGCAAGGAGGCGACGGTGGCGCTGCAGGACGGGGCGCTGGTGCTCGACATGGACGGGACCAAGCCCGTTCTCGCCGCCATGGCGGAGCGGATGTTCCGCAACGAGGAGACCGGCGTCGTGGTGCGCTACTACGGACGCGCCGGCAACGTCGAGGGCATCTTCGTCTACGGTGCGGAGACCGACCCGGTGCACATGCGCCTGGCGGATGACAGTCCGGTGGCCGCGGTCGCAGATCTTCCAGAGTTCGTCGTCGACCCGAACGCGAAACCCACGGTGAACTGGCCGGGATTCCGGGGCGAGAACCGCTCCGGCATCGGCGATGGCCTCGACACGCCGGTCGACTTCGACGTCGACACGGGCAAGGGCGTGGCGTGGAGCGTCGAAGTGCCGGGGCTGGCCAACTCGAGCCCGGTGGTGTGGGGCGACCGCGTCTACATCACCACGGCGGTGGCGGAAGGCGGCAGCACGCCGCTCCGCACCGGGCTGACCGGCGCCGGCGACGAGGTGGAGGAGGCGGTCGAGCACCGCTGGCTGGTGCTCGCCTACGACAAGGCGACGGGAAACAAGGTCTGGGAGAGCGAGGTCGGTCGCGGCGTGCCGTTAACCAAGCGCCATTTCAAGGCGACGCAGGCGAACTCGAGCCCGGCCACCGACGGCGAGCATATCGTCGTCGTCTTTCCGACGGCGGGCCTGGCCTGCCTCGGCAAAAACGGAAGCCTGCACTGGAAGCACGACCTGGGAGGCCTGAACGCGGGAGGGTTCAACGACCCCGGGCTGCAGTGGGGCTTCGCCGCCTCGCCGATCATCCATAAGGGCAAGGTCATCCTGCAGGTGGACATCCACGACGGGCCTTACCTGGCGGCGTGGGATCTAAAGACCGGCAAGGAGCTGTGGCGAACCGAGCGACCCGACGTGGCGCCGTCGTGGTCGACACCGGCGATCTGGCCGACCCCCAAAGGCGAGGAGCTGGTCGTCAACGCATCGGTCATTCGCGGGTACGACCCGGAGACCGGCCGCGAGCTGTGGCGCCTCGGGCCGACATCGATCCAGGTGGTCGCGTCACCCGTGATCGGCAAGACCAATCTTTTCGTGTCGTCGGGATACCCACCGGCGCGTCCCATCTACGCGGTCAAGCCAGGCATCCGCGGCGAGCATGCGATCGAGTCGGACGACGACGCCGGCCCGCTGGCCTGGTACCAGACACGCGGCGGCGCCTACATGCCGACGCCGCTGCTCTACCGAGGTCTGCTCTACATCGTGCACCACAACGCCCGCCTCGTCGCCCACGATGCGCGCAACGGCCAGCCCGTCCTGAAGGCCCGCTTCAGCGCCGGCGGCACCATGACGTCCTCGCCGGTCGCCGCCAACGGCCGAATCTACCAGGGCTCCGAGGAGGGCACTCTCTACGTCATCGAGGCGGGGCCAACCTACAAGGAGCTGGCGGTGCACGAGTTTGGCGAGCCGCTGATGGCGACGCCGGCCATCTCGGAGGGGTTGCTGCTGGTGCGCACGCCGTCGAAGCTGATCGCGCTGGGGGATATGGAGGCGCGCAGAGCGGCGGCAAACGCGCGGTCGCGGTAAAGGGCGGCGTGTGCGTTGGAGGGGCGACCCTGGTGACGCCCGACACCATCCTGGCCTGGCATCGGAAGCTGATCGCTCTGAAGTGGACCTATGAGAATGAGGATAAGACCGGGACGGCCTCCGGTCATGAAGGCTACGGGCGACGTAGCGGGGGGATGCCGCCGCAGACCCCGTCCAACGCAGCCCGTGGATTCCCCGGTACCCCGTAGCCGAACACCGAGCAGTCCTCGAGCCCCCGCGCCAGGAAATAGCGGCCCTCGCCCGGCGGCGAATCGGGCAGCGAGTCGGGGACGGGGCCTTCGGCAAACGAAACGAGGCAGCTCGCC
>JBDHHL010000578.1:0-2708 GCA_039589375.1 Gemmatimonadota bacterium
GACTGGGGATCAGCCCCAAGCGGCGCGCCACGCGATGGACGTGCGTGTCCACCGGCATGTAGTCTCGGCCCATGGAGAAGCATAACACGCACGCCGCCGTCTTTACACCCACCCCGCGTAGGCCGGTCAGGTACTCGATCACCTCATCATCGGGCAGGCGATGAAGATGCGATAGGTCGAGCTTCCCGCGGTCCTCCCAGATCGCGTCGAGCGTCTCCTGCAGCACCCTCGCCTTTTGCTTCCATAGGCCGGCTGGCCGGATCGCCTCCTCGACTTCGCCGCGCGGCGCAGTACGCACGGCTTCCCAGGTGGGAAACCGCTCGCGCAGCGATTTGTACCCGCGGTCACGGTTGGTGTCGGACGTGCTCTGGCTTAGGATGGTCAGCATCAGCTCGTCCAACGGGTCCAGCCGCTTCTTCTTCGCCGGGCCATAGACGGCCTCGAGGCGCCGGTTGAGCGCCCGAACGCGGCGGCGTGTGGAGCGTGGCGGCGCGGCGCTCGTCACCACTCGGCCAGCAGCTTCTCGGCAGCCGCGGCGAGCGCGGCCGCTCCCCGGGGCAGGCACCGCTCGTCTATGTCGAAGCGCGGCGAGTGGTGGGTGCGCGGGTTGTCCGCGATGCGCGCGCCCAGCCAGAAGAAGCAGCCAGGCGCCTCCCGGGCCAGGAAGGCGAAGTCTTCCGCGCCCATGATCTGGTCGGCGACGGCGATGCTGTCCGCGCCTACCGCGAAGCTCGCCGCCGAGCGCGCCAGCTCGGTCAGACGCGCATCGTTTATCACCGGCGGGTTCCCTTCGCGAATCTCCAGCAGCCCGTTCCCGCCCATCGCGTCGGCGACGGCGAAAGCGCGCTGCAGTTCGTCGTGGATGGTCTTTCGAACCTCATCGCTGAAGTACCGCAGGGTGCCCTCCAGGCGGACCTCGTCGGCGAGGATGTTCTCGGCGGTCCCGCCTTGGATCTTGCCGAACGTGACCACCGCGGTTTGCAGCGGGTCGATGAGCCGGGCGACGACGGCCTGCGCCGCCTGGATGACATGGCTGGCGAGCAGGATCGCGTCGCGGCCTTCGTGGGGAAGGGCTGCGTGGGCATTGACGCCCCTTACGGTACCGAAGAGGGTGTCGTTGCCCGCCATCAGAGGGCCCGGCCGGAACAGAACCAGGCCGGTGGGCGACATCGCCGCCACGTGCAGCGCCAGCACCGCGTCCACCTCGTCCATTGCACCGTCTGCGATCATCCGGCTGGCCCCGCCGATGTTCTCGTCGTCGGTCGTCTCCTCCGACGGCTGGAACAGCAGGCGGATGCGTCCCGGTGGCAGTTCTCCCTCGCGCGCGCTCTCCGCCAGCAGCCGCGCCGCGCCCAGCACGCAGGTGACGTGCGCGTCGTGCCCGCAGGCGTGCATCACGCCGTCGTTGCAGGACCGATAAGGCACGTCGTTGGCCTCCCGGATCGGCAGCGCGTCCATGTCGGCGCGGAGCGCGATCGTGCGTCCCGACCCCGTCGACAGCTCGCCCACGCACCCGGTGACGCCCACGCCCGTCCTCACCTCGCAGCCGAGCCGCTTCAGCTCGTCGGCGACCAGGGCGGCCGTGCGCGTCTCCTGGAAAGCCAGCTCCGGATGGGCGTGGATGTCGCGTCGAATCTGTACGAGCTCGTCGGCGAAGGCCTCGGCTTTGGCAAGCTGAGTCATGGTTCTCCGAATTCAAGGTAGCAGGCAACCCGGCAACTTTAGGTACGAGTCCCCTGTTGCGCCAGCCTTGCCAAAGGCGTGTGAGACTGTCCTCGGTGTGCTCTGCGGCGCCGCGCTTGTTGCAGCCGTCACGCCGGCCTGCAGGGTCGCGCTAGGCCCGCAACGGGTTGATAACCTCGAGGCTGGAGAACTGAAGGAAGTCTGTGTCGGTCGTGTAGATGCGGCGAATCCCGTGTTCGCGCATCAGCACTGCGGTGCGGATGTCGAAGAACAGGTTGCCCGCGGGGTGAGTCAGTTCAGCGAGGGCTTCCTCGAGTAGCGGCCAGTGGCTGCTGCCGGCGGTGATGACTCGGAACCGATCGCTTTCGACGAACGCTGAGAGGAAGCTCACGGCTTCGCTCCAAGAGAGCGGACGCTCGAAGACGCGCGGGTGAGTGGACACGCGCAGGAACTCGTAGAGAATCCCCTCCGTCAGGTACCACTGGTCGGGAGAGCGCGCCGCGTCGGTGATGAACCGAACCGCCGCCTCATGCTCGTCGGCCTCCGAGTTGGCGGCGTAGAGCAGGATGTTCGTGTCTACGATGCCCGACACGTCAGGAATCCATCAGCGCCTCGACGGCGTTCCGGTCCCCGAGGTTCACCCGCGGCTTGCCCATCGGGAAGCTCGGTAGTTCGAACTCGGTCGCAGGCCGCCGCTTTCGTCGCTCGAGGCCCTCGACCAGCAGGGCGTTCACGATATCGGAGAGCTTCTTCCCTTCGCGGTGCGCCAGGCGCCGGATCCCGTCCAGGACCGCGTCCTCGAGTATGAGGGTCGTACGTTTCATCACCTGATCATACATGGTGGACATATAGGTGTCAATCTGGTGAATACAAATGCCCTACACCCAACTCGGTCCTGACTGGAGAGCAATCTCAATGGGTATCGTCATCGGGCTGTCAACAGCTAATTCCATGCTGGAGGTGGGCCAGCGACAGCCTCTGTGTTGAGCCTGCGGCTTGTTCGTTTCTAGCTCCCCGTCGATGGA
>JBDHHL010000579.1:0-2704 GCA_039589375.1 Gemmatimonadota bacterium
CAAGATCAACGGCTCTATCACCTTGAGCACCTCGTCGACTGGGGCGGGTGTTGGATAGCGAATCTCGTATGTCTGCTTCTCCTTGAGCGCCGTCTCGAGACCGGTCTCGAGGCGCTTCTCTCTACCTTCAATCAACCGATTGCGCCTTCCCGGGAATGCCGACCGGAACAGTGCGTAGTTCCGATCAAGCTCCGTCCACTCGTAGTCCAGCAGCGGCACCAGGCGGCGCACCAGCTCCCGAGTCTCGACCGGCTTCACGCTCACGCCGGGCGAATCGACACTCCGGGCGAGGAAGACGATGTCGGGTGCCCCCGCTCCAGCGCAGGCTGCCGTACTGAACAGCCGGCGTGGGCTTATTCGTACGCTGAGCCTTCCCGCCAGCGACGCCCGGTATCGTGCCCGACCCCGCGCGACGATGGAGGTCCCGGATTGGGCCGGCCAAAGATGACTCTCTAAGCTCAGTATCGCCTTGATGGCTCGCATGCGCCGTTGCGTCTTCTTGTCGAGCCGTGCCCGGAATTGCGGGAGAGCTTCGAGATATGCCGCCTTCACCTGAGTCGGCGTTGGCAGCCCGTACATCGCCCTGCCGTCTCTGTGAACCAGTACCCAATCATCACCTACGAACGACGCGCCCTTTGCCATGAATGCCAGCAGAGTCCCGGTCCTTCCCCCGCGGCCCTCTCCTGCCATCAACACACCCATGCCGTAATAGTCGAAGGCCGAAGCGCGAACGGGCAGGTATCCATTTTGGATCGCCGCCAGGTTAAGAATCGGGATGAGGAGCGGGATCTCCGATAGACCACGGACAACCATGAGTTCGCAGGCCGAGCCAAGCTGAGCAAATGGAAGCTGCACCGCCGGTCGTCGATCTCGTCCCGCAGTGAGCACAAAGGCGTTACCTGCGAAAGCTGCATCGCCCGCCAGGTAGGTGACCTTGCCGGTCAACGGCAGCCTATCCACGTACCTGATCGTAAGGTCGGGCTCGCGATCGAGTCGCCTCGCATCCAGCCCAAGCTGCCGTTCCAGACTTCCGAGCTCCGACTCGCGCCCGTCCAGAACCCGTATCCCGACAACGCCATGCAGGTCGTAGTCGCGCGTGGATCTGGAGGCGATTTGACTGGCCGCCCGAAGTCCGGTCCGCGATGCCGCGATGCTCACGTCTCACCTCTGGCACGAATGGGATCGACCACGCGCTCGATGACAGCCCTCCGAGGATACGGTTCGGATGGCAGGCACGAGCCGCGTACGATGAGGTGTTTAGCTAGCGTCATCCACGCCATGTGATAGGGCCACAATCGTCAGTTCCGACCGGGGCATGGCGGGGATGCCATGGTGCGGGAGGGTTCTACACCGCTGCTAGGTGTCCTTGTAATGCCTCAGAAGTGCCGCAAAGGGGCTCTCGAGGTTCTCGCGGGATCGTGTCACACCCCTGTGACACCAGCACCACAACGATAGCATGCACAGCAGTTTCTGTGCCCTATGCAACCAATCATCGCTCAACGGTGGCTACTCGGGGGGATGGAACCTGGTCTAGTGCAAGTCCTGCGATTGAGGCTTCCGAGTTGTGAGATGCTAGATGCGTAAGTCGCCAGTAGGCATATGCTTAGCCGATGAGTGCCCGCCTCGATAGGCAGACTTGTCCCCGTCACAATCGCATTGTCCGGTCGGCCTTGTCAGCCGTTCCTAGTCAGCTAGGCAACCCATCTCAACGCCATAGCGCATGTTGCTGTAGCACGAGCGCCGCAGACTGTTCCGAATCGCGTCGCCGTCGCGACAGATGCCCTGTTGCCTGCAGAATTCTCTCTTCTCTTTTCCGTTCTACCCGCCGGTCTTGCCGCCATCAGTGCTGCCTCGCCGGAACGAAATCGGCCTCTGGATCTGAAGCCCCGGCGTCTGCGCCGGCGCGCAGTTTCAGCGCCCTGAGCGCGGACCGGCAAACAGCCAGACGATGAAGCCGAGCACCGGAAAAATCAGAACCCCGACGGTCCATCCGACCTTGGCAGCGGTCGAGGCCTGGCTTTGAAAGATATTGACGACCGCCCAGATATCGGCGACCAGCACTATCAGGCCAAACAGCCCGCTCATAGTCTCCTCCTCGCTCCAAAGATCGACCTATTTCCCAGCCAGGCCGGCCCACGACCGGCCCATCCCACCATTCTCAACGCCCAATCGCCACTCTGTCTGTGACAACGACGACGTCCTATTATGCGAACACACCCTTCTAGCCCCACTACGAAGAACGAGGTGGAAAGGTTGCGTTTCGCTGCCCGTCCCCCTTGAACGCGCGCGAAAGGAGTCCGCCATGCGGCTATCGGTCATCGGCATGCTGCTGTTGCTCCTGATCCCGACCCAAGCCCGTGCTCAAGCCGACCTCTCGCCTCAGACCCGAGCATTCGTGACCGTCGATGCTCCGGTCGTAGCGCTCACGAACGCGCGACTGGTCGATGGGACGGGCGCGTCAGCCCGCCGGGACCAAACGATCGTGCTCAGGGACGGGCTGATCGTCGAAGTCGGCGATGCTTCCGCCGTAGCGATCCCCGACGGCGCAGAGGTCTTGGATCTCTCTGGGCGAACCGTTTTGCCCGGCTACGTGATGTTGCACGAGCACCTCTTCTATCCTTCCGGCCGCCGGATCTACAACCAGCATTCCTACAGCTTTCCGCGTCTCTACCTAGCGGGAGGCGCCACTACGATCCGCACCGCC
>JBDHHL010000580.1:0-3796 GCA_039589375.1 Gemmatimonadota bacterium
CGAAGAAGGGCCGTCGCTCGGGGAAGAAGACTTCGAACTGCGTCAGGTTGATCACGGCCGGGTCTACCTCCACCTGGCCGAAATCGGGGTTGAAGGTAGCGTCCAGCGTGTAGCCGGCGCCGATCCCATAGCGTACGTCCAACCCGGCGCTGCCGTCGGCTGACGAGCCATCGAAGAGCGGGTTGCCGGCTTCTGAGGGCCCGGTGTGGCCCTTGGCGAGCGCGTAGGGGCGAAGTTCCAGGCGCCGAGTGCTGCTCGGGAAGTGCAGGCCCTGAAGCTCGCCGAAGACGCTGACCTTTCCGTGCCGCACGCGCGACTCGAGGGCGAAGTAGGTGCGCTCATTGCTCGCGAGACGGCGGCGCGAGAAGTTCACGCCCCACGATTGCGTAGTGTCCGAGGCGTTGTAGCGGACTTGCGAGAGCGGGATGCGGATTTCCGCTGTCCAGCCGCTGGAATCGCGGTGGACGGCCGACTGCCAGACGGCGTCCCACGCGTCATCCTCGCGGACATCGTCGTACATGTAGACGTCGCGCTGCACCCCGGCCGCGCTGACACGGAAGCGATACCCCGTCCGCTTGTCGTTGTTGGGGTCGAGCGAGACCTCGAAATAGTCGTACTGTCCCTGCTCGTCGCGGCGAACCAACTGGTCCCCGATCAGCGTCGGCTGCCAGTCGTGCATGACGGCGCTGACATAAAGGGCCCGCTCATCGAAGAGCACGCGGACCTCGGTGGCCTGCTCTGCTGGGGCGTTCTCGACCGGCTCTCCCTGGACGAATTGAGTTGCCGGCTCGGCCTTCTGCCAGACTTCCTCGTCGGGCTGTCCGTCGATGGCGATCTCGCCGTCGCGGTATGCCGCTTCGACTATCGGCGGAATGTCGGCGTGCTCTCCGTCGCCGTTCGATGACGGTGCCTGTGCGAACGCCGCGCGGCCACAGAGAATCACTGCGACCGCGATCGCTGCGCACACCGATACACCCTTAGCTTGCACCGCCGTCATGAACGTTCCAGTTGCTTCTTCTAATCAGGAGAGGACAGCAAAGCCCCGCCTCGTGAGCCAGGACACCGTCTGCCTGCGGCTCACGACCCGGTGAATCGAACCGTCTCGCATATAAACATCTAAAGTACCGAGAATGTTGGGGCAGGCCAAGGTAAGAGGCGCATCAACGGCCCTAACGTCACGCTTTGACCGGGCCTAAAGAAAGCAAATCGGATAGTCCCGCCAAGCCTTCTGGCCCAACTGCGGGTCGAGACAGTCCCGATGACATATCGTTGATACCTCACCCTTACACTGCCGCAGCGGTTCGGCGCTATCTGGACTTCCGCGGTGCGGTGCGCTGCCAGTTCGGCTCGGTGGCGGTGTCCGGAAACACGGAAAAGGCTGGGGGTCAGGTGAGGCGGTACGGGGTGTGGATGGATAGGGTACTGAGCGTGGTCACTGCGCTCGTCGTGGTGACGGTGAGCTACTTCTTGGTGACCGAGCGGGTTGTCCCAGCGCTTCGCGGCGAGCCGGTAAGGGTGCGAGAAGGTGAGAGGCTCGTCGAGGCGATCGAATTCGAGCCGCTCGGTACTGAGAGAGAAGCGCTGGGTGCCAAAGGGCTCCGAGTGCCCGGCGCGAAACCCACGCTCTTGCTCGTTTTCAACTCCGCCTGCCAGGCGTGTTACAGGACGCTCCCTGCCTGGCACGACCTGGTCGCGGCAGCGGGGGGTGCGGCTTCCGTTCTCGCCGTTGCCTTGGATCCCGATGAACAGGCGGCTGGCGCCTACGCACGCCAACACTTGGCGGTCGCCGTGGCTGTGGTACCCGAGGACCCCCGTAGGTTCGCCGGCATTCTCGGCGTCGACATCGTGCCGTCCACGGCGCTGCTCGATCGCGACGGCGTGCTGCGGTTCATGCGGCAGGGGAGCCTCGATTCGTTGGCCGTTTCATCTCTCATTCGCGCGCTGGGGGCCCTGGGGGCTCCTCAAAACCATAGAGAAAGGAAGGGATCATGAGGAGAAGGCTCCTGCTGATGGCTGCGGCCGTGGCGTTCACCCTGGGCCAGCCGGCCCCCGCCCTCGCTGATTCGTGTGAGGACATCTGCGGCGAGAAGGCGGCTGCCAACTGCGAGGACATCGACTCGATGAAGTGCGGCGCCTACATCATAGGGTGCCTATCGGGTTGCTCGACCGGGAAGATCATCGTCTGGCTGACCAGGAGGTGATGGGGATGCGACGAGTGATGCTAGTGCTTTCCCTGGTGGCGTTGGGTTTCGCCGGATCGGCACCCGTCGAGGTGGCGGCTCAAGAGGGGCGTGCCGGCTGCGAGGCGTATTGCGGAGTGGTAGCTGTCGGATGCTACGTGTTCGCCGGCCTCTTCATCGGCAAGGACAAGTGCGATGCCATGTACGAGGGGTGCGTGGATGGCTGTGTGACTGCCCTAGAGCCCGAGGAGTCTAGTGAGCCTCGTGCGACTTAGCGTGGGCCAGCTGTCGCGCAGCGTTGCGGCCGGGTTACTGGCCGCAACGCTGATCGGCACCGGCTGTCGCGAGGAGGTGGGGTCCGGCTCTGAGACGCCGCGAACCGGAAGTCCGTCGGCGGAGAACGCGCCCGTCACGGCTGAACTGTCGACGGAATGGCTCATCCCCCCTGACCCGGCGCTAGACCCGCCCTTGGCCTCGCCGGTAGGGATCGCAGCCGACGAGAGCGGCGAGCGACTTCTCGTCGGGAGACGGTCCCGGAGAATACCGGCACCCTATCGCCTTGGCCGTGAACGGTGAAGGCCGCGCCGCCGTGTTGTCTGTGAGCGGACGCGTGACGTTCTGGAACCGAGACGGTGGACTGGCCGGCATCGTGGACGCGAGCGCGGGACTGGCCCCGGATATCATGGCCGCACGGGGCGATACGTTCTACGTCAAATCCGACCTCTTCCCACCCGATGATGTGTCGGAGTTCCGAGCTGTGGTGCTCGACACGGTGTTGGCCAATCCGCTGTACCGCGATTTCGACCTTGTGGGAACGGACGAGCCGGGGCGCCGCTTGAGAAACCACGGTTACGCGGTCGCGGCGACGGCCGACGGCGATCTATTGCTGTCGCCGCCGGGTGTCGACTTCGTGATCCTGCGCATCGGACCGGACGGCAAAGTGCGCCAGACGATCAAGCGGCCCGAGGTGCCGCCGCTGAGGCGAAGCGCGGAGGAGATCGAGGCTATACGGCAACGAATCCGCCAGGGGTTTGCGGCTGCCGGTCGCGTAGCTCCCGACAACGTCCCGGTCACCGAGTACAGATCGCATGTGGCTCGATTGGCCGCAGCGACGGATGGATCGATTTGGGCGCTAACGCAGCGGGGCGACAGCATGGCATCCATCCTGGATGTCTTTGGAGCGGATGGACGCTTCGCCGGGAGCTACAAGATAGGGCTACGCGTAACTGACATATCCGTGACGTCCAAGTCTGTCTTTGTGCTAGCGCGTGGGGACTTAGACCTTCCGGCTGTAGCGGTGGCACGTCGACCCACCCACGTCACGAAGTGGGCCGGCAGCCGGTGAGCGATATGGCGGACCGGGTGCTGGTAGAACTCGACGGTGTCCGATTCCGCTATAGGTCGGCTGAGGGCTGGGCCATCGATGACCTCACATTCACGATCGAGCGAGGCACGGTTCTTGGCCTGATTGGGCCTAACGGATCTGGTAAGACGACCCTCTATCGGTTGCTGCTGGGCTTCCTGCAGCCTGTGGCCGGGCGCGTCAGCGTCGGCGGAGTCACTCCAACGGAGTACAGAACCGGCACCGGCGTCGGCTATCTCCCGGAGCAGGTACG
>JBDHHL010000581.1:0-2697 GCA_039589375.1 Gemmatimonadota bacterium
GTCACCGTAGTCGGACGAGCCGAGCGGCCTGAGCTCGACGAGCTTGCCCTTCAGAACCGGCTGGTACTCGAAAAGACCGCTCATGGGCGATTCGAGAGCTGGAAGATATTGCCCTCCGGGTCGGTTCCATCGCAGAGGTGAAGATCACCGAACTGCCGAACCGGCCCCAACGTCGCCCCTCGGGACTCTAGCTCGCCCCGTGTCTGATTCACGTTGACCGCACCGAAGACAACCTTGATCACGGCGTTCTTGCGAGCCATCGGCGGATCCGTGATCTCGATGCCGCGAGCGTACTCCTCTGGGATGCGGTGGAGAGCGAGCTGGAGAGCTCCCGCATCGAACGAGATGAAGTCCGCAGAATCGTCCGGAGTCTCGACACGCGGCAGACCGATGACGCTCCCGTAGAAGGAGGCCATCTTGGCCATGTCCTTCGCGAAGATGATGACCCTGGCGATTTCCAGTTGCGCCACGCTCTACCCCTCCGGTGTCGTCCAACGGCCGGCGTCCCCGCCACGCTTCGAGCCCCGCCTAGCCCAGCCGATGCCCTGAGCCGAGGATCGGCTCTCAGAGCCCCGAAAAGTCGATGTCTACATAGGGCACATCGGCCTCGATCTGGAGTGCCCTCCGGTTCATGAAGCTTGCCGCCCACGGATTCAGATCGTTCAGATCCAGGCTTCGGTGGACGAGGATGTACAAGTCGATCACACCCGACTCACGCGCCCGAGCGAGCGCGGACGCCTCGTGAGCTTCAGAGGCGACCAGGCGGATCGTTGGGAGGAGCACAACGAAGATTCCCCGAAGACCTCATCTTCCTTGCTATCGCTCTGCCGCCCAACGGATCGACGTCAACAGGCATCGTCGGACCACGGTGGCCGCTCGAGCTTCCCCCTCATCGGGTTCACTCCCATTCCAGGGTAGGCGAAACTCCGGTCGCCGGGGCCCCCTGGCGCGAGCCCCGTTCCGCCCTCTAGCGAGGATCCAGCCGGATGAAGTACCGCGGTGGGAACCCCGTCAGGATCCGGAAGACCAGGCCGAGGCTGTTTTCGCTGTCGACGCGAGCGTGCTCCGCGCCCATAGCGGGGACCGGGACAGCAAGAAAGCTCCCCTGCTCGCCATCCTGCGTGACCTGCACCTCGGGGTTCTCCAATGAGCGCTTGTACCAGGCCCGGGGCCAGTGGTTGGCCGCGACGTAGAGCTGGCCCTCGCTCTCCAGCCGGGATACAACCCGGTCGTGGGCGGTTCCGTCCGCCTCGAAGGTGGTCACGACGAGGGTCGATTCATTCGCGGGCTGGAAGTATCCGATCATCGACTCGAACGCGACGACGATTCCCACGTAGACCAAAGCCACGATCACGGCGATCTTCAAGGCCTTCATCGATAGACTCCCTTACGCGTCCTGATCAGATGCCGCGCGGCAATAGCGGAGCCGCTACCACCCACCGCCCGGGCACTCAGCTGCGTGGCGTTGGCCGCCAACCATCGCCGAAGCACCCAGGATTCACGCCGGAATGCTACCAGACCCCGACCGAAACGCGCTCTACCACTTCAGCTGTAGCGCCTCGTTGGACGGCGCGAGGCTAGGGTTCCGTACAGGCTGTTCTCGGCTCCTTCGCCTCGATGCCAGATATACGGCATCGGAGGGTTTGCCGCGGAGAGACGATCTCGTAAAGGAGCTCGCCAGACGACCAGCGCAGGCGTTGACAACCGGAAAACCCAACTCAATAGGGGCAACTGCTGGTCCCCTGCAACACCTTGTCAGGCGGCCGGCTCATCGTTTGCGCGTTCATTCGCCACCCAGCGTGCCCAGTAGGGCCAGATCTCCTCCCACGTAACCGGATTTTCGGCCGGATCAGCAATCCTTCGGTCCAGATAGTCAACGACGATGGGAGCCGCGGCGACTCGGTAGCTCTGCCACCACCTCGCTCCGCCCGGAGATCTGAGCACCAGAAGAACACCGCCTCCAACGCTGTCGACGGTCTCGCTGTCGATCAGACCCGCCTTTCGTAGCCGGAGACCCTTTTCGAGATTGCCCACGTATCGCTGTACCATCAGCGCGAAGAGCGTCTTGTCACGGTCGCCCAGCGCGTCGAAGTTCAACAGACCCGCACCAATGACCCGCGCATGTTCTACGTCTCGCCCAAGCTCCAAGCTGACATCGAAGGAGGTGTCGAGCAGAGCCTGCTGCGATGCACCTCGCGTCGCCTCGGAGCTATGCCGAATCTGCATCGCGAGGTAGAAGAGTGTCGCGATCGTGGCAACCGCTGCCACGAGTTCACCGATGCTTCCCAGTGCCTCGATCGTCACGACCGCCACCCAACGGAGCCCCGCGTCTACCGGAGAAACGACGCACCAGGGCCCGCTGCGAGAATGCTACCAAACCGTTCGTTGTCGGCTGCAAGCCCTTGTTGGCCGGCTCACAACCTACTCCGCTCTATCGACCGGGAATCCAGCCTCCTGCCAGGCGGCGAGGCCACCGTCCAGATGAAGGACTGCCGTGTGACCCGCCGCAAGCAGTGCTGACTCGCCCTTGCGCGCGCGAGGCCCAACCATGCAGTAGAGGGCGACGCCGTTTGGAGCGTCTACCTCGGCAATCCGCTGCGCCACCTCTTCGAACGGAATATTGACGGCGCCCGGGATGTGACCAGCGGCGTACTCCGTTGGACTTCGCACGTCGATGACGAGAGGTGCGCCCCCTGC
>JBDHHL010000582.1:0-2671 GCA_039589375.1 Gemmatimonadota bacterium
GTGCGGGAGGTGAGGGTCAGGGCTGAAACCATCGATAATATCGTGGAGGAGACGGGGATCGGTTGGCCAGCACTTGTAATCCTCACGGTTAATGGCATCGAGGCTGAGGCGTTGGGGGGCATGAAGAACACATTGCTGGGGGAGAATGTCCACCTCGTTGTGGCCGCGAAGTATGTCGTAGACGGCCAGCCTGTTTTGGATCGCGTCGTGGATATCCTCGGTGGCCAAGGCTATGAGGTGAAGTTAGACCGGAAAGGATTCGTGAAGAACGAGGATCCGCGGCGGCAGGCGGTGGTTTACGCGCGAAAGCGGAGTCATTAGGGCGCATGCGGTCGGCCGTGGATGTATGCATCCGAACGCTGACTTGGAGCGAAAGACAGGATTATTCGGGTTACGATAAGTTTGATGCGCTGAATAGTCCGGTGCTGCGTGCGATTGCGGGCAATTCTAAACTTCTGAGGTCCGGGTTTATCTACCTCATCAGCCGCGCTCCTCTCAATCTGCGACCTCTACTCGGCGTTCAAAAGCGTCAGAACCCGAAATCTCTGGGTATCTTTGCCCGGGCGTGTTTCCACCTACATCGCCTCACGAGCGACGAGGCCTGGGTGGCGAAGGGGCTCCGGTTGCTGGAGAGGCTCGTGGAGCTATCACGGGTGCAGGACTTCTCGGGGCATTGCTGGGGCGCTCAGCATCCCCGGGGGGACCCGGCGCTGGGTGTGGCGGCGAATTTCCCCGGCGCGGTGGTGACTTGCGAGATCGCAGAGGCCTTTCTAGATGCTTTCGAGGAGAGGCGGGATGAGAGGCATCTCGATGTCGCAAGGTCGGCAGCGAGGTTTATCACGGATGACCTGGAGGTTCTCGAGGAAGGCGATGCTGGCCTTTGCGTTAGCTACGTTCCCGGCCACAAATCGAAGGTTGTGAATTCGAACGCAAAGACCGCGGCCCTTTTGGCGCGTGTTGGGTCCATCACACAGGAAGAATCACTGAGAACACGCGCGCGCGCCAATATGGCTTGGGTGATGGGAAAGCAGACCGAAGCAGGCGCATGGTTTTATGCAGACCCTCCTGAGAGCTCGCATGTGAAACACGATAATTATCACACCGGATTCGTGTTGAGCAGCATTCATGCGTATACGCGTGCGACCGGGGACGAGAGTTGGGCGAGTGCATATGCGAGGGGCCTTGAGTTTTACGAGAGGTGTTTATTCCTGCCAAGTGGTGCGCCGAAGTGGAGGCACGACAGAGTGTATCCGCTCGACATCAAAGGAGCATCACAGGGCATTCTGAATTTCTCCCTTGCGTCGGACGCGTTGCCAGGGAAGTTGGATGTGGCTAGACGGATTGCGAGGTGGGCCATCGAGAACATGTGGCTGCCGGAGGGAAGATTTCTCTATCAGAAAGGCCGGTTCCTGACCAAGAAGTTGACTTTCATGAGGTGGTGCCAGTGCTGGTCGTGTTATGCGCTCTCGGTCTTGGCCGATGCAGAGCTTAGGAGGGAGGGCCGCGACCGTTAAGCGTGTGCGGGACAGGGGCCGCGTTGGGCTCGGGATGTCTGATCTGGAGCTCGCGGACTTTGAGACCCGGTGCGTGTTTTGCGGAGCCCGCTGGCGGAGGAACGAGCGTCAGACGCGCCGTCTTGAAGTGCAAGCTGACCTCACCGCTCGAGAGCTTCCGCGCCGTCGCGAGGCTCTCGAGATACTGAAGTGGCTCTGTGGGGGTGAAGGAGTACCTGATTATGAGCTGGTCTCCGGGCTGCAGCGGGGGGATGCCCTTGCGGAAATGGTAGTTCTTCCCGCCGCTCTTGAGCATGTGACCCAGTGAGACGCTTCCAGACTGGCCCAGGACCTCGACCTCGAGGTCCACGTCAATGCGCGTTCCGGCCGGAACCGACAGGTACTGCCCGCCGAAGATCACCTGCATGCCGGACGGGGAGCTGATCGGTACCATGGGATCCGCGAGAAGCGGCAACGTGCGGGGACGGTCTTTTACCTGCTTGCTGCGGGCGACCATGGCCTTGAGGAACTCCACTCCCTTCGGGTCCGTTTCGCGCCGGGTGCGGTTAGGGGAGAACAAGCGCCCGTCGGGCAGCGAGTAGGTACTGCAGCTTGTGAAATCTTCGGGGCAGATCGACAGTCGCTCGGATGAATCCAGCGCCGCGAGCAAATGCTTGTAGACGTTGGCAAATACGATAGGGCGCTTCGTGTCGTAGCTCCGGAAAACACTACGCCCCGCAAATTCCCCTGCTCGTGTGGCTAAGCCGAGATAGTCGAGGATGGAGAGCGCGAGATCCGCCTGCATGAAGTCGGCATCGATCCGCATTTGCTCGCCCGTAGGCAGCATGGCGATCAGGAAGCCCCAGTTGTCACTCAGCTTCTTCGTCAAATCGTCGATCCCTTTGCCAGCGCCAGCCTGTTTCCACCCTCGGTAACCGCTGATCCCGACCGACTCGTCCGATGTGATCAGGACAAGCGTGTTGTCGAGGACCGCCATCTCTCGGATACGCTGCAGGAACCGCGCGAAGGCCTCGTCGAGGTACGCAACCGCAGTCGCGAAGGTTCCGCTCCCGTAGCTATTCGGAACGATATACGGGTGGTGTGTGCCCACCGTGAGCAGTGTCAGAAACCAGGGCTTCTTCTCGGCTTGCAGCGTTCTAAGCATCTCCAGGCTCTGC
>JBDHHL010000583.1:0-2667 GCA_039589375.1 Gemmatimonadota bacterium
TCGTCCCAGAAGCTGAACTCGGAAAGGTCCCTCCGCGACAGGTCCGATGCGTACACGATGACGTCGGCGGCGGCAGCCTGCGTCGGCGCAGCCGGCGTCCCGTCCGGGGTGCCGCCACCCGGCGCCGGCAAGGGTGCGAACGCCGCTGCCAGAAGAAGAACCGACGCGAGACCACCCAACCTCAGCCCTGTCTTCATCAAAGGGTGCATCCTCCTCTACTCAGAAGTCCATCTGCAGCTGCACCTGAAACACGTTGTTGTCGACGGGGTCCACTTCCTCCGTCCTGAAGGTGTAGTCCGCCTGGACCTTCAGATTGTGGCCACGGATGTAGTAGTTCAGACCCAGCGATGTCCACTTGAACTTGTTCGAGAAGTTGCCGTCGGCGTCGTCATTCGTGAGTTCCTGGTAGCGGGCGGCAAGCTCGACGCGCGGCAGAACCAGATACCCGGCCTGGACGTACCAGCCATCGCCATCGACGTTGGCATTCTCTTGGTCCTCCACGAACAAGTCGTATTCTCCCTCGAACGTGAACGCATAGTAGTTGAAGAACACGTCGGCGCCCCAGGCGCGGATGTCGTATTCCTCGCCGGTTGTCTCGTCGCCGGTGCGCGCTTTGGTCAGCAGACCTGCGCTGGTGCCGATCGACAGCCTGCGTCCCTCTCCAATGTACGAACCCCGGTAGTCGGCGTATCCGCCCGGCGGGGCGGGGTCGAGCAGGTGGACGACGACACGTCCTGTGAACATCGCCCCGTCGGCGCTCCTGGCCGTAGGCGTTCCTGTCTCCTCGAACTGTAGATTGTCGAATACGCCTACTCCGTATTCGAAGTGGCCACCCCAGGGTCGTCCGTGTGCCAGGACGCCGACCGTGTTGTCCGCGAACCCGAGAACGGTCAGGGCATCCTTGACCAGGCTCCGGTCCATCAACAGCAGCTTGGAATCCGAGGTCAACGCGTTTCGCGAGAAGACCATGTCGTAGAGCCCGAGCCTAAAGGCGAGTGCGTCCGAGACTGGGAAGTTGAGCCAGGCGTTCTCGATCTGTGCGTTCACCGTCCGCCCGAACCGCCCCACGTTGTCGAGCTTGACCTCGGTGTAGTATGTGGCGATCCCGTAGACGTCGCCGTTCGCCTTAAGTCGCACCCTGGCGATGTAGAAATCGTTGTTCCCGTCGATCTCGGTGTGGGCGTAGCGGCCCTGTATGCGCAAGCCCGGGGCAAACGTGATCGTTTCGGCCGCCGCCTGTGCCTCGGCGGACGCTGCGGTGTCGGCCGCTGCAGCTTCGGTGGACTGCGCAGATCCGCCGCCCGACTGCGCCAACAGCGGAGGCGCGGCTAGCGCGAACAGAGCAAGAAGGAGAGGAAGGCTCGCAGCACTTAGAATTCGCATCTCAAGACTCCCGTTGGGGTTTCTCGTATCGACCTACCCGGCGGCGCTTGGCGCAGCCAGACCATCGGTTCTATCTACGGCGCGAAATCGGTCGTCTTCGACCTCAGGCCAACCCCGGCAGCGGTCTTGAAGAGTGCCGAGTCAGGAATCATCGATGGTTCCTGACCCGGTTGATCCCGTCTTCCGAACGTCCCACTAGGGACGAAGAGGCGACTCGCGGGAGGGCTCCATCGCCGGCGGCAGTGGCAGACCCGACACTGCCGCCAGAGCCCGAGTCGCCTCTACGCTCTAAGCACTCTGCACGCTCACGCTCTCGGCTACGGCGCTCTTGGCGAAGCGCAGGTACAGGCTGGGGACGACGAACAAGTTGAGCAGTGTCGACGTCACCAGACCACCCAGCACGACGATGGCCAGCGGGTGCTCGATCTCGTGGCCGGGGATGTTGCCGGCGATCACGAGCGGTACTAGCGCCAGTCCGGTCGTCAGGGCCGTCATCAAGATCGGCGCGAGCCGTTCCTGCGCCCCGCGCAGCACGAGCGCGGGCCCAAAGACCTCGCCTTCGTAGCGCTCGAGGTGCTGGAAGTGGTTGATCATCATGATGCCGTTCCGCGCGGCGATTCCCAGGATCGTCAGGAAGCCGACGAGCGAGCCGAGCGAGATGATCCCCGTCCCCAGGTAAGCAGCCAGAACGCCGCCCACGAGCGCCGACGGCAACGTCACGAACGTCAGGATCGCCAAGCGCCAGCTATTGTACGAGGTCTCGAGCAGGAAGAGGATCCCGATCACCGCGACGATCGCCAGTAGCATGAGGCGCCTCTGGGCCGATTGCCGTTCCGCCCACTCACCCATCAGTTCGGCACGGTACCCGAGCGGGAGTTGTACTCCCGCGAGGCGTGTTTCGACGTCGGCCACGACATCGCCCAGCGCTCGTCCGCGCACGTTGGCCTGCACGTCGATGCGGCGTTGGCCGTCCTCGCGCTGGATCATGTTCGGCGTCGGCTCGACGGTCACATTGGCGACATCCTGCAATGCCACGTAACCACCGCGTGGCGTATCGATGAGCATCTCGCGCAGGTTGGTCAGGTTCTGGCGCGCTTCGGGGATGCTCCACACCTGCACGTCGTACACCCACCCATCCTGATGAATGTCGCTGACCTCGTGACCCGTCATCATCTGGTTCGAATACCGTAGCACGTCGCCCGGCTTGATGCCGTAGCGTTCGGCGGCGGCGAGGTCCACCTTGACCTGTACATGGGGGATCATGCCCTGGAGCTGCACGTGCAG
>JBDHHL010000584.1:0-2666 GCA_039589375.1 Gemmatimonadota bacterium
GCCGCGTCCCGGCTGACCAGTCCACCTACGTAAAGCGGCTTGCCCAGGAACTCCTCGCGGGCCTCGAGCACGGCCTCCTGGGTGTGAGGCAGGTCGCGCCAGAGCTTGCGGATCTCGATCCCGCCCGGGACGCCCTGGATGAGCTCGGCGTTAGCCAGGCTCGTGGCCTCGTAGATGAAAGGCACCTCCTCCTCGAGTGCATCGGTCAGCTGCGCGATCTTGCGCATCACCTCGAGGTTCCAGATGCCGTACTCGTGGCCGGGCGCATCGTATAGCACGTAGGAGACCTCGTCCGAGCCGAAGTCGTCGCGGTACTGGAGATAGGCGAGGTAGGCGGGATCGTCGTAATCGAAGTAAGCCTCGTAGGAGTTGTCGATGCGCGCAGTTGAAGCGAGATACAGGCTTCCCGCGAGGATGCCGAGGCAGGCCGCGGCCACGATCCAGCGATGGTCGTACGACCAGCCTCCTATCCGCGCGAAGCCGCGGTTCAAGAAAGTGATGTAGTCACGTCTCAGCGGGCGTTCGTCCAGGATCATCCTCACTCCACGCTCTGGTTCGCGCTCTTCTTGCCGAAGGGAAGGAGCTGCTCGAGCCTCTGCCGCTTAGCGTACCAGAGGCATCGGCTCGCGAAAACACACCTGATTTCGCGGCGAAATCGCAACTCGCAACAACGTCCCCCTGACGTTCAGGGACAGGCGTCGGCGCGGTCGGCGAGGAGCAGACCGGAGGCGAGGTCGCCGCCCGGTACGCGGCCGTCGAAGACGGGGTGACCGAAGCCGAACATGCCCGGGCCGTTCTCGAGCCGCCACGCACTGCCGTCGGCTCCGCACACGAAGTTCTCGCCCTGGAGCGTGAGCTGCTCGGTACCCTTCGTGGTCGTCACGACGCCGGTGCTCAGCGCCCGGATCTGCGGCGCACCGTACTGGTCCGTGGTCAGGCAGTCCGCTAGGCTGGCGCCCGCCGGTAGCTGGGCAACCTCGGTCGAAACCAGCAGGGTCGCCGCGCCCGGACCCGAGTCCGCGCCCAGGAAGGCCTGGGTGACCGGCGGATCGGCGAACTCACCCGCGTCGCTCGTCACCGTCACATCGTGGCCCATGCCACCGTCGCAGCTGAGGGTTCCGCTGCTGCCCGCGGCGGTGAGCCGCAGACAGATCGCATCGCCCGCCACCGTCTGCATCGCGAGCACGTCGTCCTGGGCGAGCACGAGCGAGGCGTCGCCGTTCGCGTCAGGGATACCGGCCTCCAGAACCAGCGGGCCGCCGGTCACGGCGCTGCCCAGGTTCTGACCGGGCAGCAGACCGATGTAGAAGCCCGTCCGGTCGGAGCCCGAGGGCGCGATGCTGAACAGACGCGTCCCGAGCGCACCTTCCACGGCCGGGGCGATCACGATGTTGGGATCCGAGAGGTCCGTCGTATCGGCCACTGACGCCCCCGGATCCGGGAAGAAGACGACCCCGGGCTCGGGGAGCGGCCGGTCCGGCGTGAGGCTGTTGAGCAGCGTCATGCGCTGGGTGAGCTCCTCGTACGGTGTGTCCTCGATGTTCACCACGCCGAAGCGACTGTTCTCACCGTCGCCCCGTCCAGTCGCGGGCTGATCCTCCCACTGGAACCAGTGCGCTCCAACCATGAAGGGCCGTGCGAGGATCTGGCGCTGGTATTCCTCGTAGGCATCCGTGCGCTCCTCCTGCGTATCGTAGGTGGGGAAGAACGGGGGAAAGAGCACCGGCACGTCGGGGGTTGGCGTGCGCACCGTGTACTCGGTGATCATCAGCGGCAGACCCGTGAGCGCGTGGACCTGGGCGAGATCATCGAAGCGGTTGTCGAGAAAGAAGTACTCGTAGAGCACGCCGCCATTGCCCGCGAAGATGTTCAGGGCCCCCGCGTCGAGCAGGTAGTGGTTGAGCGCGATCACGTCCAGGTAGGGGGCCGCGGCCTGAATCACGTCGGGTCCGACCGAGGTCGTGGTGAAACGTGAGCCCAGGATCAGCAGCTCGGGATTCAGTCCGCGCAGCGCGGCGTGGACGACGCTGAAGTAGCGCTCGGCCACGCGCACCATGAAGGCGCGGCGATCGTCGGTCCGGTTGGCCTCCTCGCAGACGAGGTCGCTTCCCATCGAGTCCAGATCCTGTAGATCCTCGAACTGGAGCAGCCCGAGTCCCCAGGCAGCATTGAAGGCGGCCACGTCGACGTAACGCTCCTCGAAGAAGGCCTGCAGCTCCAGCTTGCCCGGCGCGTTCGGAGGCAGCGACATGTAGGCGTCCATGAAGGTCCCGACCATGAAGACACTCGGTCCCCAGGGCAGCTCGTTGTCGCTGTAGACCCCGATGCAGAAGGGATCCTCTGCGCAGTAGCGAAGGTCCTCGGCCCGCGCCGCCGCTCCGGCGGGCCAGCCGGGATCGAAGAAGTCACGCACGCGCTTGCCCGTCTGGCCGGGCGGCCAGCCCGGGATCTCGGGTGCGGCCGAGTGGAAGCCATGGACCGGGGTGTAGGGATGACGGCCGGCTGCCCAGCTCGACCAGGCCCCCACCGTGTTGAAGTTCCAGCGCTGTATGCGCTCGAGGGTGACCTCCTGCCAGACCTCCTTGTTACCGTACAGGGCCAGGATGTTGTTCTTGTAGGGATTCGTTCCGATCGGCGGCGAGAAGGCGCCCAGGCCTACGCTATTG
>JBDHHL010000585.1:0-2856 GCA_039589375.1 Gemmatimonadota bacterium
ACCGCACCGAACCAGGTCGCCGTCCATGCTAGCCCTCGTCCTTGCCGCTCCGCTTGTCCCTACGGATGACGATCACCACAATCAACGCGAGCACTCCTAGGAGCAAATTCGCGAGGAGGAAGTTGACGACGACTTCTTGAAAGTAGTTGGGATCTTCGAAGAATAAATCGGCAAAGCTGAAGTCACCGCCCGTCTTGCTGGGAGTGATCGGCATCGCCAAGCCGATCAGCAAGGCAATCCACTCGACGATCAGGAAGCTCTTCCACGGCGTCCACTTCTGTTCACGGTCCGGGCTCATGTCGCACCAGGTTGAAGCTCATACAACACGGGTTGCACTCTCCGCCAAGGCGATGTCTCAGGTTCCGACAGTCCGTATCCCTGTCAGGTGGAAAGCTGGCGCCGTACCCCCAATCGACGCCTGCCGGTCCGCCGCCCCAGGTCCGCTGCGCGACGTTGTACCGCTCCCCGGAGTTCGGGTAGACGATCACGGGCTTCCGTGTCGCTTTCCGCGCTTCGGCTATTAGGGACAAGATGAACTCGGGTGACGTACAGTTGATGCCCACGGCCGCGACTCGCCCTTCAGCATCGCAAGCACGCGCCACATCGGCGAGACGGCTGCCATCCCACAGGTGAGCCCCGTCGCCGCAGCTGAAGCTCAGCCAGGCCCATCGGTCGGGCGTTTCCCGGAGGAGCTGCAGCAGCACTCGCGCTTCGCGCTCCGAAGGGATGGTCTCGCAGGCCAGCAAATCCGCCTGACTGCCGGCAAGGATCTGCCAGCGACTCCGGTGAAACGCGTCAAGCTCGAAATCGTCGATGCCGTAGTCACCCGTGTACTCCGATCCGTCGGCGAGAAACGCGCCGTACGGTCCTACGCTCGCGGCAACCAGCGGTCGGTGACGACCTCGGCGGTTGCCGGGCTCGCTCCAGAACGTGTTCCGCGCATCGACCGCCAGACGTACCGAATCACGCAACAGTTCGATTCCCTGCGCGTCACTCAACCCACGTTTGCGGAAGCCGGGGAGGCTCGCCTGGTAACTCGCGGCGGTGATGCAGTCGGCGCCCGCGGTGAGAAAGTCTAGATGAACCTGCCAAATCGCGTCCGGTGCTTCCAAGAGTATCTTTGCCGACCACAACTCGTCGTCCAGATCGAACCCACGCGCCTCTAGCGCCGTAGCCAAGCCTCCGTCCAGCACCATTACGCCTTGGCGCTGCACGAACTCCGTGATGGGATTCTCGGTCGAAGGCCCCACGTCAGGTCCGTTCTCCGGCTATCACTCTCTCCTATCGGACTCAGCTCACCACTGAAGCCTACCGCTCTCTACTCCGCCACCCACCTGACACCTTGTCGAAGCGGATCTTCCAAACCCGTGAACTGCTGATCGTGCATCCGTCGACACTCCCGTCAGCCCGCCGACTGAAAGTCAAGTCGAAGTAGTTCGCCGTGAACCCATCCTGGTAGGTCGGCCTGAGCGGCGTATCGCCGTGCTTCCTGTTCCAGAGAACCAGCTGGCCCTCCTCGAACTTCACGGTGTACTCGGCTCCCAGCTCATCGCTGTAGTAAGTACCAGTGTAGGCCTGTAGCGCTTCCGGCGCCGTGTCTGCGGTCGCGGCTTTCGTGTAGACCCACTCGGTTCCCGAGGCTGGAACGCGTATCGTCACGCCACCTACGTCCGAGGTCTCGTACCGTGCCGGCGTTCCTGATCCTCTAAGCCACAGCCGCTGGCCCTCGAGCACGACGAGTTGGCGGCCGTCACCCGGCCCCATGTACAGCTTGCCTTCCCTCAACTGGATCCTCACGGCATCATCCGCATGCGCGGCGGCGTATACGCCGGCCAGCTGTTCCAGCTCCTCGGACGAGAGTTCCGCCTCTTCCCGTTCTTCCTCCTCTTCACCGGACTCCTCGAAACGGTCTACCAGATAGACGCCCGCCACTCTTCGCGATTTGCCACCGGGGGAGCTATGTGGATAGTTGCACAGCACGGCGACGGACAGCTCCTGTTCCGGGAACCGGACGAAATCGGACCTATAGCCGGCATCCGCGCCACCGTGTCCTATCGTTGGCAGCCCGCGGTAGGTGCCATGGGACAATCCGAAGGCGTAGTTGATCTCATCACCGTTATTCAGCACGCCCTTGGCCTGGAGCTGCTCGATGACATCAAGCCCACCCACCTGGCCGGTGTAGAAATTTCGATCCCATTTGGCCAGGTCCTCCACCGTCGTGAACAGACTGGACGCGCCGACGATGGCGAAGTCAGGTATGCTGATTCTGAGGCCATAGACCGAATCCGGGGCGTAGGCATACGCGCGGTTAGGGACGATCCGCTGGTGATCGTCGTGGAAGTGGGTGTCATTCATCCCCAGCGGCTTGAAGATGCGCTCTTCGCTGAACTCCCGAAGGCTCATCCCGCTGACGCGTTCCACCACTACGGCCAAAAGCGTGAAGCCGGTATTACTGTATAGATACGTCGTGCCCGGATCGAAGTTGAGGGACTTCTGGCGCGAAATGATATTGAGAACGTCCTCCTGGCGTACGACGTCGGCTTCCCAACGCCAACCCGCCATGATCAGCAAGCTCCACTGATCGCGTACGCCGCTGATGTGATGGACGAGGTGTTCCAGCGTGATCGTATTGCCGTGGCCCGGCACTTCCGGCACGTATTTCCGGATGTCGTCGTCCCAGGCGACTTTACCCTCCGCCGCCAACAACGCGACCGCCATTGCCGTGAACTGCTTCGACACCGAAGCGACGTGGAAGATCGATGACGGTGTGATCGGTACACCGTACTCTAGGCTCGCCATCCCGTAGCCGCGCTTGTATGTGATGGCGCCGCGACGCATCACGGATACTGCGCAACC
>JBDHHL010000586.1:0-2639 GCA_039589375.1 Gemmatimonadota bacterium
GTGGCGTTACGACCGTTTCAGCTTTGCCGTGACCGACTTCTACGGTTTCAACGACGGGCCCTACGTGGATCCGATCTTCTCCTACTCACGCAACGTGGATCCGGAGACGGGCCGGCCCCGCCATGGGATGTCGACCGGGAGCTGCGTGACCGGCCTGGAGCCGAGCTGTCTCACCGAGGCCAACGCGCTCGCCCACCACAGCGTGAACCAGACCCAGTTCCACTTCATCTGCGCCACCAGCATCGGCTTCCTTGAACTCGATTCGACCTCCTGCGGTCAGACCATCTTCAACAGCCAGAACCTGGTCGACCCCGACGACCCGTTGTTTCCGCGCGTGATGATCGGGCTCACCAATGGCATCTCCGGGCAGAACAGCCCCCTCATTGGAGGTGCGGCTGCCATGGAGGGTGTCGCGGGATTCACCCAGACCACGATCGACGCCCTGAACGCCCTCGCAGCGGGTCCGGATGCGGAGATCCAGCGCTTCACATCGGCCACGTTCGGCCCCGATACCCCGACGCCCCTCGTGCCGCTCTCCAAGGATCCGAACGATGGCGACCCCGCGGACATTCCCCCCGACCTCCTCGATCCATCGGTCTTTTTCTGGGTCTTCACTGGCGTCCAGCCCTATTTGACGGACGAGCAGGAAGCGCTGCTGGGCTGCGGGCCCTTCTACGGGACCCAGTGCGACATCGACGGCCTCGACCTGATGAACACCGAGGCCAGCGCGCAGCTCCAGTCGTGGCCGATCTTCGAGGGGACCTTCGATCGGGATGACCTCTGGCTCACGACGGACGCCTCGAGGATCCAACCCGGCACGGTCGGCTTCGAGGGCGGTCCGCTTTGCACTCGCGTCGAGGGGGGCGAGACCACCATCCTGCCCGGCTGCCGCATCGGAAGATCCCCAGGAGACCCGGAAGCCGATCCGGACTACGACATCAACGTCGACGGCTCCACCGTCGGCCCCAACTCCCAAGAAGTCCCCTACCCGGAGGGACGCCGCCACCCCTTCACGGGGCAGCCCTGGGCCAGCGAGATGGCGATCGTCTCCTGGAACCAGCTCATGAGCTATGTCGCGCTCTCGTTCGCCCCGGACGATCCCCTACCGGGGGACACGGGGATCACCTATTTCGATCCGGAGCAACCCTTCCGCACCGACGGCTGCTCCTTTGCCACGCCGGGCTTCTGCGGCAACGTCATTGCCTACCAGTCCATTACCGGAGTGCGGCGGAACTCGGTGCGGGCGGGCGGCAACGGCCGCTTTGGGCGCCGGGACTTCATCTGGCACGGAGGCGGTGACCTGGTGCTCCGCTACGAGAAGCGCAATGTGTTCGGCTTCTCCATGGACTTCGCCGAGGACGTCACCAAGTCGAACTGGAGCTTCGAGTTCACCTGGATCAAGGGGATGCCGTTTACGAACAACGACTCGTTCGACGCCACCGACAAGGCGCACACCTACAACCTGACGGTATCGGTGGATCGCTCCACCTTCGTGAACTTCCTGAACCAGAACCGGACCTTCTTCTTCAACAGCCAGTGGTTCTTCCAGTACGTGGACGAGTACACCAACGGCTTCACCAGCAACGGCCCCTGGAACATGCTCGCGACCTTCACGGCCGCCACCGGCTACTACCAGGACCGGCTGATTCCGAGCGTCACCTTCGTGTACGATTTCCAGTCGAACTCGGGAGCTGCGCTTCCGTCCGTCACCTACCGCTTCACGGAGAACTTCTCGACGACCTTCGGCATGGCCGGCTTCTTCGGGCGCTACGAGAAGAAGAAGGCGCCGCTTTGGACCCCCGGACTCGTGAACCGCGTGGGTAACGGTGCCTACAAGAGCTTCGTCGAGAACGGGCTCTCAGCCGTCCGGGAGCGCGACGAGTTCTACCTGCGCATCCGCTACACGTTCTGAGGCTCAGTCGGAGGCGACTCCGGGCAAGCACGGCCCGCCTGTGGCGGGTCGTGCGCGCAGCGAGGCGCAGCCGAGCGTAGTTCAACCGGCTACGCCGGAGGGACGATGAATCCGTCGGTCACCGGTTCGAGCTTCTCGAAGTGGGGGCCGAGCTGCTCGTGCAGGTTCTCGAGGCTCCAGCTCTCCTGGCTCTCGAAGCGGGTATCGGTGCTCGGGCGTCCGACGACGGTGATGTGCTTGCCCCAGATGACGAAGACCTGACCCGAGATGCGCTCCGCCTTCGGCGAGGCGAGGTAGCCCACCAGCGGTGAGACGTTCTCTGGCGCGAAGGTATCGAAGCCCTCGGCGGGCTTTGCGAACATCGCCGCGACCATGCCCGAATCGGTCATCCGGGTCCGCGCCCGCGGCATGATCACGTTGGCGGTGACGCCGTATCGGATCAGCGCCTGGGCAGCCGACATCGTCATCGCCACGATGCCGGCCTTGGCCGCCGCGTAGTTGGGCTGTCCCACCGAGCCGAAGATGAATGCCTCCGAGGCGGTGCTGATCAGGCGACCGTAGATGGGTCCACCCGCGGCCTTGCTCTGGCTGCGCCAGTATGCAGAGGCGAAGCGCGTGGTGCTGAAATGGCCTTTCATGTGAACGCGGATGACCGTGTCCCACTCCTCTTCGGTCATGTTGAAGATCATCTTGTCGCGGCAGAAGCCGGCGTTGTTGACGAGGATGT
>JBDHHL010000587.1:0-4736 GCA_039589375.1 Gemmatimonadota bacterium
GACCATCGATGAGGTGCAGCGTGTTCCCGAGCTTCTGCTGGCAATAAAGAGGGACGTGGACAAGCGCCGGCAACGAGGCCGTTTCCTGCTCACCGGCTCAGCCAACCTTCTGCTGATGCGGGAGGTGGCCGACTCGCTCTCGGGGCGAGCCGTATACCTGCTGCTTTCCCCTTTTACGGGCGGAGAGAAGCGCGGTGAGGGTAGCGTACCTCCCTGGGATGCTGTCCTATCATGTAGACATGCCGGCGGAGTATTAGAGAGTCTCGCCGAGCAGCAGACCCACAAAGTGGACTGGCCGCGCGAGATCCTCCGAGGCGGCATGCCACGCGCTGTGCTCTCCCGTTCCGCGCGAGAGCGCGACGCTTGGTTCGAGGGGTTTGTAACGACGTACCTCGAGCGTGATCTGCGGGACATCTCACAGGTGTCGTCGCTACCCGATTTCCGGCGCCTGATGGGGCTGGCAGTCCATCGAGTCGGCCAGCTCCTGAACCAGACGGAGTTGGCGAGGGACGCCGGGCTCTCTCAGGCGACAGCTCATCGCTATCTGAACCTTCTAGAGACGACCTTCCAGACGCATCGCCTCCCCGCCTACTCGGCGAGTCCGGCCAAACGGCTGATCAAGAGCCCGAAGCTCTATTGGCGCGATGCGGGGCTAGCAGCTCATCTCGCCGGTTTGCAGGGCCTGAAGGACCTGCGTGCGAGTCGCCTGGCAGGCTCTCTTCTCGAGAATCTCGTCCTCGCCGCCCTGCTTGCCTGGCGCGAGACGGCGCGACCCAAGCCCGAGCTCAATTTCTGGCGCACGGCCGGCGGTGCCGAGATCGATTTCGTCATAGAGTCGCAGCGCAGACTAGTGCCAATAGAAGTAAAGGCCTCGAAGCGCGTTCGCCTCGACGACCTGCGTCACATCGAAATCTTCTTGTCAGACCATGCAGAGCGAGCACTGTTCGGCGCGATCCTCCACGACACAAATCAAGCGCACATGTTCACCCGGCAGATCGTGGGCCTGCCCGTGTCCGAGTTCGTTTAGGAGGTGAGCTCACCCGACGTGCCGCTATCCCTCGATCGGCTCGTACTTGAATTTCTGTCCGCCTATCGCCGCCTCGTACATCAGGCCGGCATTGGTCATAGTCACGACCGCCACGCCGCCGTTGTAAGCGAGGTCCGCCGACGCCCCGGCGGTCAGCGCCACTGCCGAGACCTGGGCGGCAAACTCGAAGTTGCCCCGCGTGAAGTCTTTGAACGCCGTCTCGTCCTTGAAGAAGATTACCTCGACGAACGACTGCCCACCCAGCTGCAGGCCCACGGTGACCTGCACCAGCTCGGACTTCCCCACCAGGTCGCCATCCTTGTAGGCTAGGCCGTTCCCGTGAGCGGCGCCGACGCCGATGGCGCCCTTCCCCACGTTCGGAAAGACCACGTACCCGTAAGACGAGTCGAACCACTCCTGCATGCCCGGGTCTTTCTCGACCATCGTCGCGATGACCTGCTGGACCTTTAGAATCTCCGACTCCTTCTGGGCCTGTGCCGGCGTCGCCAGTCCGAGCGCCAAGCATACCATTGCCGCGATTGCCGCGTACTTCATCTTTCCTCCTATCCTCAACCTGCGGTCACCTTGCGAGTGTTGGCACACAAGAAGATACGCCCTGCGGGGTCCTTACCCAATCACGATGCGCTTCAACCCGTTCGCCAGAAACTGCACGAAGAACTCGAAGAAGACGATGTCTTTGTCCCCGCAACTGTACTCGATTCTCCCCTCCCGCGGCGCATCGTCCGGCCGACCCGGGTTGTTCGACCGGACGACCAGGTTAGCAGCGAACCCCGCCACCGCGTGCCAGGCCATCTCCTTGCCGCTGTTCTTGTCGACGAGCCTGAAATCGAGGTCCTGGTAGCGCATGAGGACGCGCCCCTCGGCTCGACCGTCCTCTACTTCTGCACCGAGCCACAGACTGTCCAGCTGGCCCTGCTCGACTTCTACGCCGGCTACGTTCGCGCCAAATCGGTTGGCCGTAACCATGTCCATCGATCCCACCGAAGCCTCGACGCGAAAGTCCAGGGTCGGCGACAGGAGCGGATAGGCGAGCGTCGCTTGCATGGGCGCCTCTCCGAACAGCTTGGCGGTAACACTGGCAACGGCCGGCGTTTCGTGCGTCATAGCGTTCGGGTCATTCGTCAGGTTCACGATGGTGCCGTCGAGTTCCTCCAGCGTCAACTCTCCCTCCGCGAACCCATTGTGGTAGCGGCAGGGATGCGCTCGCGGCCCCCATTCCAGGTTGATGTCGCTGTACACGTGAAGATCCAGCGAGTCCACGTCGATCAGGCGGACGCGGATGGAATCCTCACGCACGTAACCCGGGAAATCGAGCCCCTCGAGACGGATCGGCCCGGCGCTCAGGTTGATGCGATCCGCCCGCTGGGGCAGACGGTCGAAGAAGGGACCGGCTCCGAGGGTGGGAGTAAGCTGGAGCGCCCCGATCTCCGCCAACGAATCCCGGCTGTCCGCCCTGAACTGAGCGGCTGTGGCCACGTACAGGCTGTCATCGAACATGTAGCGAGCACTGTCGAACGCGATGTACACGTCGGAATTCGCCAACGCTCGCGCCGGATTAGCGAACGCGACCTCGTCGATCTTGATCTCGGTGAGTTCCAGGTCGAGCCCGTGAAGAAACGACGTCAGGGTCCCGTGGTCCGTCACACGGGTCAGATCGACCGAGCCATCCCGGATTCGGAAGCGCCGAAGGCTCGCCGCTGGAGGACGGGGTTCCTCCAACGCAGGGCTGACTGTCTCGCTGCTACCTGCGTCCGGGACCGATGACCCGCGAACCGCGCTTTCAGAGAAGTCGAGCACGATCTCAGGTTCGTCGATCTCGGCGGACGAGACGAAGATCCCCTGGCCAAACAGGAGCGGTATCAAACGGACTCCCGACAGCCGCACCCGGCCCAGGCTGGCGGAGCGAACCACGGCAGGCTCGGTGATGGCTTCGGTAGCCGCCGAATCGAAGGCAACCGCCAAATCCTCCACCGTCAAACCTGTGAGCGTGGGAGAAAGACGGACCCTGCCGATCTGCACCGCGTACCGGTCGCCGTCGTGTCCGCCCACCGCCTCGGCGATCGCATTGGGTAGCAGTCGCGCAAGCTGCGCGTTCGCAACGAATAGAACGCCAGCGTAAATGACTGCCAGCCCGATCGCAACCGCGGCTATACGCGCTCCGCGGCTGAGGCGTCTCGCAGGTGTCGGTTCTCCCACGCCCCCGTTTGCCGGCCCAGCGGTCACTCCCGCCATTCGACGGCCCCGGAGAAGGCCGAAAAGTAAGGCGAGAGCCCGTAGGGCAGGAACGGAAACAACAGAATCACGAGAAGGAACCTCACAGACGTCGGGCGAGGCCGGTCAAGATTCCCCCGACATCGATCCTGGCCGGGTCGGTGACGCCCGAGGCCAACCGCTGATGCCCGCGCGACCACGCCAGTAATGCCAGCCGCCCCCGGCTCAGCCGGGCCGCCATGGCGTTGTTGCGCGCCTCGAGCTCGCGCAGCTTCTCGTAGTACAACTCCAGCCCTGGCCTCAACTGCTCGACGCCGTTGCTCAGCCTGACGAACCTTTCCGTGATGCGGTCCTCGATGCGCAGAAGGTCAGCCCTCGTCGGCGGGTCGTTCTCTACCAGCTCCCGCGCTTCGGGAAGGAGTTGGTAGAGACTGTCGAGCGCCGCCGGGTCGCCGCGCCTGTACTCGCTGAGCAGTTGAACCTCCCTGAACATCTGCAGCTGTCCGCCCTTGGCCAACCTATCGAACATCAACTCGGCGGCGTGATCCTGCTCTATCCCTGCGAGAATCTCGTCGTAGGCGCGGATGACTTGAGCATCTAGTGAGTCGATGAGCTCGGCACCGACGTCGACCAGAGCATCGATGACAGGCTGAGCCACAGCCAGCGCATCGATCATCTTGCCCTGGCCTCGAGCGGAATCGGCGATGGCCTCGAGCGGCCCTCTCGAATAGGGATAGTTCGACCAGCCCCGATCGAGCGGAACGGTCGCCAGCTCGAGAAACAGATCTCCATACATCTGGGCGCGCTTTTCCGCCGGAAGGTCGCTTCTGCCAAGAGCCACGACATCGACAGAGTAGGCGATGATCGAGATGACCGCCGAGCGGACCTCATCGGCCAGAGCCTCGACCCGCACTTGCTCCGGCCCACCCGCGTAAGGTCTCAGGTATATCGAGGTGACGTCCCAGACGCCGTACCGGATGTCGCTGGTGGCAGCGATCGTGCTCTCCGAAAAGGGCCGGATTTCCAAGCGCGTGGTGGACTTGAACAGCGTACAGCCCGACGCGAGGCCAATGGCTACGATGACCGCCGCCGCGCGGCTGATGATGATTCGTTTGCGTGTCATCGACCTGCTCTCCTCACTTGAGTCACTGTCCCCATCCCCTAGGAACCGTCATCCGCTCCCGACTCTCTCCGCTTTGGGCGGCTTCCACGTCTTCATTCTCTCGAGGTCCGGTACGTATACCCGGAGCTGAGGGCTCAAATCCAAGTCCTTGCGCTCGATCGGCAGCCAGTTCTCGACCGGAACGCCTTCGGGGTGCTCGACGGCAACGTAGATCTCGATACCGCCGTCCTCGTTCAGTCTCATCCCCGCATTCTCACCGACGCTGTACTTCTTGCGATCGTTCGGGATGAAGAAGCCCTGGTCCAGGTCGTAGAGCGTCAGCGACCAGAAAGCCCCGGCCGGTGGCAACTCATC
>JBDHHL010000588.1:0-2617 GCA_039589375.1 Gemmatimonadota bacterium
CCTCTACATACACGTCCACCGCAGGGGCATCCGGCGACGCATGCACCGCGCGGATCTGGGCCAGCTCGGTCACCTGCACGGGGTCGTCGTCGCAAGCGACGGCGCCTAGGCCCAGCGCCAGCAGCAGGATTGATAGTAATGGCTTGCCGTTCATCTCGTCCTTCCTCCTGGTTCGGCATGATTGAGGGGCCGCCGCCTGCGGCCCCCTGTCCATTTTCCGTCAAGGAATATTACTACCGATGTCCAATGTGTCAATAAGTTGTCTGTAAATGGCTGGATATATCATGGACACTTGAGCATGGCTCGGCCAGCTTGGGTCACGCAATTTGGCTTGCCACAAGGGGAAACGCGCACCCCTAAGGGGCGCCGTCTCGACCGCGGTCGTGAAAGGCGGGAGCGGCCCTAGCGCTCGCCGGCCGTACCGGTGCCGCTCCGGGCCAGCAGGTAATCAAGGAGCAGGCCGGACATCACGCGCATCCCGACGGGGACGGAGGCGTCGTCGGCCATGAAGTTGGGCGTGTGGTTCCAGCCGGAGGTCGTTCCCGGCTTCGTGGTCCCGAGGCTGAAGTAGAAGCCGGGGACGATCCGTGCGAAGTACGCGAAGTCCTCGGCTGCCATGATCGGGTCGAGCACGTGTAGGTGCTCTTCATCGAGGACCCTGATCAGGGTCGGCGCCATCTGGTGAGCGAGGTCGGGGTCGTTGATGGTCGGTGGCGCGCCGCGCTGGTAGTCGAGTTCGTACTCGCCGCCGCCGGCCTGGGCCATGCCGGCGAGGATCTCGCGCATGCGCTGCTCGATCGTGTTTCGGACCTCGTCATCGTAGGTGCGTACAGTGCCTTCCAGCCGAACCTCTGCGGGTATGATGTTGAAGCGCTCACCACCACGGATTATGCCAACGGAGATCACGCTCGGTTGCAGAGGCGGAAGGTTCCGAGAGCGGATCGTCTGGAACGCCATGACGGTTTGCGAAGCCATCACGATGGGATCGATGCTCAGGTGGGGTGAGGCGCCGTGCGACTGCTTGCCTCGAATCGTGACTCGAAAGAGGTCGGAGGAGGCGAGCGCTGGTCCCACCACGTAACCGACATGACCAACTTCCAATCCGGGATTCGTGTGCAGGCCGAAGATCGCCGTAGGCCTCGGGTTACCTAGGACACCTTCTTCCACCATCAATGACGCGCCGCCGTCTTCACCGGGCGGTGGTCCCTCTTCCGCGGGCTGGAAAATGAACTTGACGGTTCCCGGTAGCTCGTCGCGTAGCGATGCCAGCACGGAAGCGACCCCGAGCAGGACCGCGGTGTGTATGTCGTGGCCGCAAGCGTGGCTGACGCCTACGTCTTGTCCTAGATACGTCGTACGAACGGTCGACTTGAACGGATAAGGCGTGTCCTCGGCCACGGGCAGGGCGTCCATGTCGGCCCGAACCGCAACGACCGATCCCGACTTTCCGCCACGGAGAATGCCCACGACGCCGGTGTGCGCGACGCCGGTTTGGATCTCGTCGAAGCCGAGCTTCTCGAGGTGCGCGGCGATCAGTCTTGCCGTCTCGAACTCTCGATTGCCCAGTTCCGGATTCTGGTGAATCTGGTGCCTGAGCTCGATGATCTCGGGAGTGTGGCGCTGCACGGCTTGATCGACCGTCTCGTCTTGGGCGAGCGCTGCAACTGGACAAGCAATGAGCAGCACTAGCTGCGCGTGTAGATAGGAGCGCACTGGAATCCTCCGGCTCGAGCTTTGTTGGCGTCGTCGGCGCGCGCAATCTAGAGGCGCGTTGCCCGAACGGTCAAACGAAGCGGCAGGCCGCCCTGAGCCGGTATCTTGCGTGTCACTCTGGTCGCAGTGGAGCAGCCTCCCTACCTTGTCCCCGCTCAGGCTCTACGTCTGTGGAATGGGCAGGTGCGTGTGTAGCTGGCCCCTCGCAGAAAAGTGCGTTTCACTGCATAGCCCGCGGTCGCCAGGAGGGTACGATGCCGTCGAATCGGAGAGAGTTTCTGCAAACGTCCACCGCGCTCGCCGGCGCGCTGGCGTTCGGCGCCATCGGTCGCGCCCATGCGGCCGATGTACCGGCAGCACGAACCGGCAAACCGCTGCGAATCCTGATACTGGGCGGTACGGGGTTCATCGGGCCGCATCAGGTGCGGTATGCGCTCGAGCGCGGTCATGAAGTCACGCTGTTCAATCGCGGCAGGACTAACCCGCATCTGTTTCCGGAGGTAGAACGGCTACGGGGCGACCGTGACAACGACCTGGAGGCGTTGAAGGGGCGCGAGTGGGATGCTGTGATCGATAACTCGGCGAGGCTCCCGCGCTGGGTTCGCGACTCGGCGGGGCTGCTCAAGGACGCTGCGGGCCAGTACGTCTTCATCTCTACGCTCTCGGTGTACCAGGGATACCCGGAGCGGGGTATGGACGAGACGGCGCCGGTGCGCGAGCTGGACGACCCGACGGTCGAGGACGTCAGCGGCCGGACTTATGGTGGGCTCAAGGTTCTGTGCGAGAGGGAGGCGGAGAAGGCGTTCCCGGGCCGTACGACGGTCTTGCGGCCTGGTCTCATCGTCGGCCCCGGAGACACGACCGATCGCTGGACCTACTGGCCGGTGCGCATCGACCGCGGCGG